>NZ_JAMQQG010000068.1 GCF_023716925.1 Frankia sp. R82 | reverse complement strand
CCGCGGGGGCGAGCGCGACCCCCGCGGTCAGCAGGACGGCGGCGAGCAGCCGGGCGCGAGCGGGCGGGCGTGGCCCGCGGCGGAACGCGGTGGAGCGACGTCTCGCTGGCGCTCGCACTCTCCGCATCGGCACGATCGCGGACAGTAGCAGAACTGTTGCGTGTCGTCGGCTGTCCGCGGCGCGGTGCCGCGGCCCTGGTCGGGTTCACCCGTCAAAGGTGAGGCCTAGTGGCGGTAGGACGGGGCGTCGGCGAGGCGGGCGAACGCGTCTGCCCAGGTCGGCGTGTCCGCTCCGGCCGGGGCGGGCCAGAAGGCGAAGCGGGCGTCGGTCATCGCGGAACCGAGCTGGCGCATTGCGGCGAGATGGGCCTCGCTGCGGACGAAGGCGTCGAGCGCGTCCCGGTCGGTCCAGCGGGACAGCGTGTAGTACTCGCGCCGCAGCGGACGGGCGACCAGGGACATGCCGAGCGCCCCCGGCGCGGTCAACAGGGCCCGCCGCACGGTCAAGGACTGGTGCAACACCGCGATCGTCTGCCGGCGTGACCGCAGCACGAACAGGGAGGCCATCGTCTCGGCTGAGGCGGTGCTCGCCGCTGAGGCGGTGCTCGCCGGGGTCCAGGGGAGTGTCGGCATGGCGGGTCTCCGGGTGGGAAGGGTCGAGTGTGACCGTCCGTTTCAGATTGTCACCCCAATAGTATGAAGAAGACCGTATTAGTCAAGCCGTATCATTGGGATGGTGGAGGAGATTGCGCTGACGCCCGTGTCCTACCTGGTGCTGGGGGAGATCGCCCGCCGGGGGAGTGCCACACCGTACGACCTGAAGGTGGGCGTGGCCGGGTCGGTGGGCCACTTCTGGTCGTTTCCCCATGCCCAGCTCTACAAGGAGCCACCGCGGCTGGCCGCGGCCGGGCTGCTGGTCGAACAGCGGGAGGACGGTGGGCGTCGGCGCCGGATCTTTCGGATCACGGAGGCCGGCCGTCGCAGGCTCGAGGAGTGGTTGGCCCGCAGCGACGCGGGGCGCACCGAGCTACGCGATCCGGGCCTGCTCCGGCTGGCCTTCGGCGATCTTGCCCGCCCGCAGGACGTCACCCGGCTGGCCCGCGAGCAGGCTGACGCACACCGCGCCCAGCTCGCGGTGTACCGCCAGCTCGCGGCACTGCCGTCACCGGAGATGGTGTGGTCGTTGCGCCAGACTTTGGAGCTCGGTCTTGCCTATGAGCGTCTTGCGGTGGAGTTCTGGGATCGGGTTGCCAGCGGGTCCGGCCGGACCGCCGGGTCTCGCGGGACCGAGCCTGGTGGGCCGGTGGAGTCAGCGGGCGGCGCGGCGGCGGCCTCGGGAGCGTAGGTAGTCGCGGATGACGTAGTTGCCGAGCGTGTTCGGGTCGGGAGAGAAGATCCGGCCGCCGTTGCGCCGGGCCATCTCCTCGACGAACTGCACCAGCCGCGGCTCGTCGTCGAGCATGAACACGTTGACGGTGACGCCGCGCCGGGTCAGCTTGTCGACCTCGGCCAGGGTGAGCTCGAGGGTCTCGGGCGTCGGCGGCCAAAAGAACGACGGGGTGCCGTCGCGTAGCAGGTGGGCAGTCGGCTCACCGTCGGTGACGACCATGACGATCGGCTCGGCCTGCGGATACCGGCTGAGCAGCCGGCCGGCGATGAGCAGTGCGTGCTGCAGGTTGGTGCCTTGGACCATCTCCGAGTCCAGCCCGGCGAGCTCGACCGGACGCAGCTCGCGGGCGTAGTTGGAGAACCCGATGATGTGGATCTTGTCCTGGGGAAAGGACGTGCTGACCAGGGTGTGCAGCGCGAGCGAGGTCGACTTCGCGATGCCCCAGGTGCCGCGCAACGCCATCGAGTAGGACAGGTCCACCAGCAGGCAGACCGCCGCGGTGGTGCGCCGCTCGGTCTCGGCGACCTCGAAGTCGGCGACCGTGAGCCGGACCGGACGGCCCGGTCCCGTCGGACCGCCACGCAGCACGGCGTTGCGCACCGTGCGGATCACGTCGATCGGCTGGGTGTCGCCGAACTGCCAGGCCCGGGACGTGCCGAGCAGGTCGCCGGCGGATCCGGCGTCGGTCATGCCGTGGTCGCCACGACCGCGGGCGGAGACCTGACGGAAGATGCGGGCCAGCGCCACCTGCCCGATGCGGCGCACCGCCCGGGGGGTGAGTTCGAGGTTGCCGGCCCGGCGGGTGATGAACCCCTGGCTTTCCAGCTCCCGCTCGACCTGCTGCAGGCTGCGCAGATCGTCGACGGCCGAGCGGCCGAGCGCCCGGGCGACGGCCTCGGGGTCGACGTCCTCCAGCGAGGCGCCAGCGTAGTCCTGGCCGAGGCTTGCGGCCAGTTCGTCGAGTTCGGCCAGTTCCTCAAGCGCGCTGGTGGCGTCACCGAATCCCAGCGGCTGCTCACCGGTGAGGCCCTCGCCCAGCCGGGAGCCGCGCCCGCGGGCCCGTCCGCCCCAGTTCAGGTCGGGGCGGGCCGCCCGCAACGCCTGATCCAGGCGGGACATCTCGGCGGCAAGCCCAAGGTCCTCCCGCGCGGTGGACATCAGATCGGCGAGTTCGGCCCGTTGCTGTGGGGTGAGCCCGGCGAGCAGGCGGGCGGCGGCGGCGGCCCGGCGGGCCAGTGCGTCGACGAGTTCGGCCAGCGACCGGGGCTGTTCGGGGAAGAATTCGCCGTGTTCCTGCATGAACTGCTCGAACGCCGTGGTGGTGTCCTCACCACGGACGTCCGCCTCAAGCAGTGCGTTCAGCGCGGCGATCATCTCGCGGATGCGGGCGTAATCCTCGGGACCGGCCTGTTCGAGCGCCTGCTTCATGCCCTTGAACTGGGCATCGAGGACCTCTCGGCGCAGCAGCTCGGAGATCTGCTCATACGTCTCGCGGGCCTGTGGCGAGCGCCAGTCGTAGTCGGCGAGCGCGCGCACGGCCCGGGCGGGGTCGGACGGCAGGGTGTCGAGTTCGGCCTCGTGCAGCCGGGCGGCATCGGACGGGTCGGGGAACAGTGCCGCCCGTTCCTGGCCGATCGCGGTGTCCAGCAGCCGGCGGACCTCTGCCAGGGTG
This sequence comes from Frankia sp. R82, assembly GCF_023716925.1. GTDB lineage: Bacteria > Actinomycetota > Actinomycetes > Frankiales > Frankiaceae > Frankia. The sequence goes on along the minus strand of NZ_JAMQQG010000068.1, from coordinate 10,065 downwards.
CCGTCCATCCGCCCGCGTGAGCGGGCCTCCCGGCGGCGGCGTTCGATCGCGCGGCGCAGGTCGTCCAGCCCGCGGCGGCCGGGCATCCCGCGGCGCAACAGAGCCTCGAGCGCCTCGCGGGGGGTGCGTCCCTCAAGGATCTGGCGGGACATCTCGTCCAGCGCGTTGGCCGAGGTGAAGGGGGAGGCGAGCGGGTCGGGCCCGCCGCCGAACGGGCTGTAGCGGAACGTGCCGGAGCTCACCGTGGTGTCCTTCCGGTTCTCGGATGGCTTCCCGGGCTGGGACGTCCCAGGCCCGGGCCGCGAACAGCCCGCGGTCGGGTCACGAGCCGCCGTAGACCGTTCGGCCGGGCAGTTCCTCCTTGGCCAGCCGACGGTTGAGGTACAGGCCCTCCATCGCGAGTTCGAGCGCGGCGGCGGCGAGGCCGGGCGATTCGGCGCCGTCCACTCCGAGTCGGCTCAGGATCGCGGCGAGGCCGGGTACCGGCCCGACCCGACGCAGCAGCTCCAGGGCCGGGACGAGCTCACCGGTCTCGACCGGGCCGTCGTCTTCGAAACGACGCTGCAGGCCGGTGAGATCCGCGCCGGCCAGCCGGGCGCGGAAGGTCTCGGCGATCGCGCGGCGCAGCAGCAGCGCGAGCACCTCGTCCTCGCGGCCCTCCTCGAGCTGGTCGAACTCGACCTTGCCGCGCACCGCCGGAACGATCGAGGCGAGGTCGACCACCCGGGCCGTGGCCGTCTGCTCGCCGGTCAGCGCCGCGCGGCGCACGGCGGAGGCGGCCACCGTCTCGGCGGCGGCGACGGCGAGCCGGGCCGACACGCCCGAACGCTGGTCGACCTGCGGCGCGTCGCGGACCAGTCGGGTGAACCGGGCGACCACCTCCACCAGGTGATCGGCGAGCTCAGGCGTGCCCAGCGGAGAACCGGCCCAGCTGACCGCCGCCTCCTGACGGATCAGCGTCAGCTCGTCGGCCAGCACCAACGGGTAGTGGGTGCGGACCTCGGCGCCGAAGCGGTCCTTCAACGGGGTGATGATCCGGCCCCGGTTGGTGTAGTCCTCGGGGTTCGCGGAGGCGACCAGCAGCAGGTCCAGTGGCAGACGCAGCAGGTAGCCGCGGACCTGGATGTCGCGTTCCTCGAGCACGTTGAGCAGCGAGACCTGGATGCGCTCGGCCAGGTCGGGCAGCTCGTTGATGCTGAAGATGCCGCGGTTGGTCCGCGGGACCAGGCCGTAGTGCACCGTCTCGGGGTCGCCCAGGGTGCGGCCCTCGGCGACCTTGACCGGGTCCACGTCGCCGATCAGGTCGCCGACGCTGGTGTCGGGAGTGGCGAGTTTCTCCCCGAACCGTTCGTCGCGGTGACGCCAGGTGACCGGTAGATCGTCTCCCTGCTCGGCGGCGAGAGCCCGGCAGCGACCGCAGACCGGCGCGTACGGGTGGTCGTTGATCTCACATCCGGTCACGACCGGTGACCATTCGTCAAGCAGGCTGACCAGCGTCCGGATCAGGCGCGTCTTGCCCTGCCCGCGCTCACCGAGGAAGACGATGTCGTGGCCGGCGAGGATCGCCCGTTCCACCTGCGGCAGCACGGTCTCGTCGAACCCGACGATGCCCGGGAACCGGGGCTGCTCGGCACGCATCGCGGCGACCAGGTTGTCCCGCAGCTCAGCACGCACCGAGCGGTGCACGTGCCCGGCGCCACGAAGTTCACCGAGCGTTGCGGCCTTCGGGGTTGCGGTCGGTGGGACGGAATGACGGGGCGGTTCCGGCAGATCCTCCACGGGTCGACGGTACGTCGGCGTCGCCCTGTGCGCAGCAGAGTCGACGTCCGTCCGCTGCGGGCGTAGTCCCCTGACCGGCCGGCGGCGGGCGGTGGCGGCGTGTGACGAATCGTCCCGCTCGCCCCGGAACAGGCCGAGAGGTGTCCCGCGGGACCCGCGGGACACCCGGTCGCAAGCGGGCCACGACTTCCGCCACAAGCCCTGTCACCTGCGATTCACCTGCGATGGCGGGCACGCCGGCCGACCGCCGTCGGACCCAGGGGAGTCGACGCGGCTCAGCTGGCGTACGGCGCGACCGAGACGATCTCGACCTTGGCCGAGCGGCCGTTGGGCAGGGTGTAGCTCACCGTCTCACCGGCCTTGCGACCGGTGACGGCACCACCAAGGGGTGAGGCGGGCGAAAAGACGTCGATCGTGGTGCTGTGGTCCTCGCGTGACCCGATGAGGAACTTCTCGGTCTCCCGCTCCCCGGGGAAGCGCACCTCGACGACGGTGCCCGGCCCGGCCTCGCCCCTGGTCGTCGGCGCCTCGCCGACCTGGGCGTCCCGCAGCAGGTCGGCGAGCTGGCGGATCCGGGCCTCCTGCTTGCCCTGCTCCTCCTTGGCCGCGTGGTACCCACCGTTCTCGCGCAGGTCACCCTCCTCCCGAGCGGCCTCGATCTTGGCGGCGATCTCGGTGCGCCAGGGGCCGGTCAGGTAGTCGAGCTCGGAGCGAAGCCGGTCGTATGCCTCCTGGGTGAGCCAAGTCTGCTGCGTCACGCGGGTCACGCTCCTCGGTGAACATCAAAAGGGTCATGATAGCAAAATAGATCAAGAAAATCGGGGTATGCCCGCTGCCTACCCGCAGCGTTTCCGGGCCGGCGGCAACCCCCGGACCAGCAGGATCACGCTCGCCTGAATCTTGGCCCGGCCTGCGCCGGGCCCAACCCGACGCCAATGTCGGTACGCCGGCCGGCGACATGCTGCACCCGCCGCCGCGTGTGCGGACGGTGTATTGTGCCACGGCGTTGGGTGACTCTTCCAGATCAAACGTCAGACGAACCCGGGAGGTTTCCTCCCGGCGGCTACTGCCCGGGCGTGGCGGCCACTGCCCTGGCGGCCAGCGTGGCGCCGGGCCTGCGACCGGCCGGCCTGGCCGGACCCGTGCCTGCCGGTCCCGCCGAGCACAGCGTTTCGTCAAGCACAATGGTCGCATGGCTGCGGTCGACGAGCGGCATGGCCTGCGTCTCATGGCCATCCACGCACATCCGGATGACGAGTCCAGCAAAGGCGCGGCAACGATGGCGCGCTACGTGAGCGAGGGTGTGGACGTCCTGGTCGTCACCTGTACGGGGGGGGAGGAGGGCAGCATTCTCAACCCGGCGATGGACACGCCGGGCGTCGTCGAGCGGATCGCCGAGATCCGCCGCGAGGAGATGGACAACGCCCGCCGCATTCTGGGCGTCCGTCAGGAGTGGCTCGGTTTCCAGGACTCGGGCCTACCCGAAGGTGACCCGCCCCCACCCCCGCCGCCCGGGCGTTTCGCCACGATCGAGCTGGCGGACGCGTCCCGCCCGCTGGTCCGGCTGATCCGCACCTTCCGCCCGCAGGTCATCACGACCTACGACGAGTCCGGCGGCTATCCGCATCCCGATCACATCATGACCCACCGGATCAGCGTGGAGGCATTCGAGGCGGCCGGTGATCCGGCCCGGTACCCCGAGGTCGGCACCGAGGTGGGCCTCGATGCGTGGCAGCCGTTGAAGCTCTACTATCACCTGACCTTCCACAAGGAACGCATCCTCGCGCTGCACGAGATGATGGTGGCCCGGGGTCTGGAGTCGCCGTACGGCGAGCGGCTTTCGGAATGGGTCGACCGGGCCGAGGACGCCGGGCGACTGACCACCCAGGTGCCCTGCGCCGACTGGTTCGAGACCCGCGACCGTGCGCTGATCGCCCACGCCACCCAGATCGACCCGGCCGGATGGTGGTTCCGCATCCCGATGGACATCCAGCGCGAGGCCTGGCCGACCGAGGACTACCAGCTGGCCCGTTCCCTCATCGAGGTCGGGCAGTTGCCCGAGGACGACCTGTTCAACGGAATCTGAGTGGCCCGGCGGCCGACGGGCCGCCCGCTGCCAGGACCACAAGGTGTACCGGCAGCGGCGTAAGGTCGCAGGTGTGAACCAGATCTTGGCCGGTCCCCTGTTGGCCGCGCAGGAGCGCAATGCCGGCGGGCTCGGGCTGCTTGTCGTCGTGGGCCTGCTCGCGGTGTCCGCGGGGCTGTTCGTGATGCTGTCGCGCAGCCTGCGCCGGATGCGGGCGAACGTGGCCAGTGGTGCGTTCCTCGGCGTCGATTCGGAACGGGCGAGTGACGACGCCGTCGATCCACGCCAGGCGTTGCGACGGCGCTCGCCGATCATGCGTGGGCGGGCACCGGTGATCGACGGCGAGGTTCTCGCGGAGGGCGACGGCCCGGCTGGACTGCCCACGCAGGCCGGCCCGCCCGCCGAGCACTGAGTTCCTGGCCATACCGAGTTCCTGGTCATACCGAGTCGGTCCCTGGCCACCAGGCGGCCACTGTCGGCAACACGTGGATCGTGAGGAGTTGCCCGGTGCCCAACAAGCTTGCGGAGCAGACGTCTCCGTACCTGCTCCAGCATGCGGACAACCCGGTCGACTGGTGGCCGTGGTGCCCGGAGGCCTTCGCCGAGGCGAAGCGGCGCGGCGTCCCCGTGCTGCTGTCGGTCGGCTATGCCGCGTGCCACTGGTGTCATGTGATGGCCCATGAGTCGTTCGAGGACGTGGACACCGCGGCCTACATGAACGACAACTTCGTCAACATCAAGGTCGACCGGGAGGAGCGGCCGGACGTCGACGCGGTGTACATGGACGTCACGGTCGCCCTGACCGGGCACGGCGGCTGGCCGATGACGGTGTTCCTCACCCCGGCGGCCGAGCCCTTCTTCGCCGGCACCTACTTCCCGCCGAAGCCACGTCCGGGAATGGGATCGTTTCGCCAGGTGATGGCGGCCGTCGCGGATGCCTGGCGGGTGCGGCGCGCGGAGCTCGAGGAATCAGGTGCCGACATCGCCCGGCGGATCGCCGAGGCCGCTGCCGGACCCGCCGCCGTACTCGCCGGCGGCGCCGACGTCCCCGGTGCGTCGGCGCCGGAGGTGACCGCCGAGCTGCTCGACACCGCGGTCGCGGGGCTGTCCGCTCGGTTCGACGCGCGTCACGGGGGGTTCGGCGGGGCGCCGAAGTTCCCGCCGTCCATGGTCGCGGAGATGCTGTTGCGCCACGCCGCCCGCACCGGTGACCAGCGCAGCCTGGAGATGGTGTCGGTCACCTGCGAGCGGATGGCCCGCGGCGGCATCTACGACCAGCTGGCCGGCGGCTTCGCCCGCTACAGCGTCGACGCGACCTGGACCGTCCCGCATTTCGAGAAGATGCTCTACGACAACGCCCAGCTCCTGCGCGTCTACCTGCACCTGTGGCGGGCCACCGAGTCCGCGCTGGCCCACCGGGTGGTCACCGAGACGGCCACGTTCCTGCTCACCGAGCTGCGCACCGCGCAGGGCGGCTTCGCCTCCGCCCTGGACGCCGACGCCGTCCCCGCCGACGCCGTCACGGCTGACGGCAGGCCTGCTGGCGGCGCGTCGGGCGCCGGGCATGCTGCGCGGGCGCAGGAGGGAGCCAGCTACGCCTGGACGCCAGCCGGGCTGCGCGAGGCGCTGGGCACGGCGGACGCGGAGTTCGCTGCCGAGATCTTCGGAGTCACGGCCGACGGCACGTTCGAGCACGGGTCGTCCGTGCTGCGCCTACCGGCCGATCCGGTCGGGCCCGCGGGCCAGGAACGGTTTGCCCGGGTTCGCGCGGCGCTCGCCGCCGCCCGCGCGACCCGTCCGCAGCCGGCCCGGGATGACAAGGTGGTCGCGGCCTGGAACGGGCTGGCGATCGCGGCCCTGGCCGAGGCCGGGGCCCTGCTCGCCAGACCGGAGTGGGTGCAGGCCGCCGTTCGGGCCGCGGAACTGCTGCGTGACGTGCACCTGGTGGACGGACGGCTGCGGCGCACGAGCCGGGACGGGCGGGTCGGGACGAACGCCGGCGTCCTGGAGGACTACGGCGATGTCGCCGAGGGACTGCTCACCCTGCACCAGGTGACTGGTGACCCGCAGTGGTTGGAACAGGCCGGGCGGCTTCTCGAGATCGTTCGGACCCGTTTCGCCGCGCCGGACGGCGGCTTCTTCGACACCGCTGACGACGCGGAGGTGCTGCTGCGCCGACCGCGGGACGACTCGGACTCGGCGACGCCATCCGGTCAGGCCGCCGCCGCCGGTGCGTTGCTGACCCACGCCGCGCTGACCGGTTCCGCGGAACACCGCGAGGCCGCCGAGCGGACCCTTGCCCGCTTCGTTCCGTTGCTCTCCCGTGACGCCAGGTTCGCCGGCTGGGCCGGGGCGGTCGCCGAGGCGCTGCTGGCCGGGCCGGCAGAGGTGGCGGTGGTGGACAGTCCGGCGCTGGAACATCTCGCCCGGCTCGGCACGGCACCCGGTGCGGTCGTGGTCAGCAGCGGCCCACTGCTGACGGGCCGGACAGTACCCGGGGTGTACGTGTGCCGTGACTTCGTGTGCGGCCTGCCCGTGCATACCGCGGACGAGGTGCGTCGCGAGTTGGGCGTGAAGGTCGCCACCTGAGGACTGTGCGGCTTTTCTCGCTGACCGGGTAAGCGTGTAATCCTCGAAGGTCGGTCCAGTGGGCAGGCGGGGACGACGAGGAGACGCGACATGTCCGGTGCGCGCGGTCGGGTGTACGGCAGGGACCGACGTGAGGGGCAGGACGCATCGGACTGGCTTGCCGCCCGGATCCCTGCCGGCTGGTTCACCGGCCCGCCGGAGGTCGTCGTCGACCGAGACGAGATCACCGTGATCGGCGAGCTCGCTCCCGAGCCGGACGGTACCGACGCCGACCGAATCCGGCGGTTTCGTGAACGCACCCGGGACGAGCGGATCATGATCGCCACGGAGGCCGAGCATCGGTACGGGCGCAAGGTCGCCTGGGGGGCCGCCAGCGGCGACACCAGCGAACTGTTCACCGTGCTGTCCGTGCCGGTGATGACCCGGTTGCGGCAGCGGGAGCGCCAGGTGCTGGACACCCTGGTCGATTCGGGCGTGGCCCGCAGCCGCAGCGAGGCGCTGGCCTGGTGCGTCCGGTTGGTCGGCGACAACGCCGACATCTGGCTGCGGCAGCTGCGCGAGGCGATGGAACACGTGGAGAAGATCCGCGCCGAGGGTCCGGGTCGGCCGATCGCCCGGGGGTCGGACGGGTAGCCCGGGCGCGGCTAGAAGATGGCGAACATCAGCGCGAGGTAGTGGCACAGCGCGGCGACGAGGGTGAAGGCGTGGAACACCTCGTGGTAGCCGAACGTCGCGGGGGCGGGGTTGGGTCGTCGGGTGGCGTAGACGACGGCCCCCAGGCTGTAGCAGACCCCACCGACGAGCAACAGCACCATGGACGCGATCCCGGCACGGTGGGCGAGCTGGGGGATGACGAACACGGCCACCCAGCCGAGGGCGATGTAGAGCGGGACGATCAGATAGCGCGGCGAGTGCAACCAGAGCATCCGCATCGTCACGCCGAGCGCCGCACCTATCCACACCACGGCCAGGACGATCCGGGCCGTGGTCGCCGGCATGGCAATAAGGGCAAATGGGGTATAGGTGCCGGCAATGAATACAAAGATCATTGAATGGTCGAGGCGTTTCATCCGCGCGCGGGCGCGTGACGTCGACCACATCGTGCGGTGGTAGAGCGCACTCGTGCCGAACAGGGCGGCAATGCTCAGCGCATAAACCGCGATGCCAAGTCGAGCACGGAGCGTGGTGGCGAGGGCGACGGCAAGGAGGCCCAGGGCGAGGGCCACGGGGAATGCACCGGCATGTAGCCATCCCCGCATGCGTGGTCGCACCAGGTCACGTGGGTGGGTCGAGCGGTCCGCCTGCGGAGCCCCGGAAGGCTGCTGCGTGAGGGAAGCCACGCTCAGGACGATAACCCGTGGCTTACGGCGGCCACGAGGCGGAGTCACCACACGGCGCAACCTCCGTACCGCTGCGTGATGGATCCGACCCTTCTGTCCGCACGCTATCGCGCGACTGCGGGCGGAACGCGCGGTACAGTCTAATGATCCTGAACGTGGCCTCGCGCCCCCCTGTATCGCGGTTTTTGTCGGCTCGTCAACGAGTAAGTTCAAGGGCTGAAGTGGGCACACCCTTACAGGGCGAGAACGCGGCAGGTTTCGACTCGACCGGAGGTGTGAGCTGTGACGACCGCGGCACAGATTCCGGGGCTTGATGAAGCCCCTACGAAGCACGCCAGGCTGGTCGCCTGGGTGCGTGAGATCGCCGAACTCACCCAGCCGGATCGGGTTGAGTGGTCCGACGGCTCGGATGCCGAGTTCGATCGTCTGACCAGCCTCCTGATCGAGAAGGGGACGCTTGTCCGGCTCAGCGAAGACAAGCGTCCGAACAGCTTTTACGCCGCCTCTGACCCCAATGACGTGGCCCGGGTCGAGGACCGGACCTACATCTGTTCGGAGACGGCCGAGGCGGCCGGTCCGACGAACAACTGGATGGATCCGGCCGAGATGCGGACCAAGCTTCGCGGCCTGTTCGCGGGCTCCATGCGGGGCCGCACGATGTACGTCGTCCCGTTTTGCATGGGACCGCTCGGGTCGCATATTTCCGCGCTCGGTGTGGAAATCACCGACTCGCCGTACGTCGTCATCTCGATGCGTACCATGACCCGTATGGGCGCACCCGCCCTGGAGCAGCTCGGCGAAGATGGTTTCTTTGTTCCGGCGGTTCATTCCCTGGGTGCTCCGCTCGCTCCTGGCGAAGCAGATGTCCCGTGGCCGTGCAACACGACCAAGTACATCAGTCATTTCCCGGAAACTCGGGAGATCTGGTCCTACGGATCGGGTTACGGCGGTAACGCCCTGCTCGGCAAGAAATGCTACGCCCTGCGCATCGCCTCGGTCATGGCGCGGGACGAGGGCTGGCTCGCCGAGCACATGCTCATTCTGAAACTGACCTCGCCCGCCGGTAAGGTCCACTACATCGCCGCGGCATTTCCCTCGGCCTGTGGCAAGACCAATCTCGCGATGCTCATCCCCACCCTTCCCGGCTGGAAGGCGGAGACTGTCGGTGACGACATCGCCTGGATGCGGTTCGGCGAGGACGGCCGGCTCTACGCGGTCAACCCGGAGGCGGGCTTCTTCGGCGTTGCCCCCGGCACCGGCGAGCAGACCAACCCCAACGCGATCACCACGCTGTGGGGCAACACCGTGTTCACCAACGTCGCCCGCACGGATGACGGTGACGTGTGGTGGGAGGGTCTGACCAAGGAGCCGCCGGCGCACCTCATCGACTGGAAGGGTCGGGACTGGACGCCGGAGTCGAACGAGCCCGCCGCTCACCCGAACGCCCGCTTCACGGTCCCCGCGGGCCAGTGCCCCACCATCGCCGACGAGTGGCAGGACCCCAGGGGCGTGCCGATCTCGGCGATCCTGTTCGGCGGTCGCCGGGCCACCGCGGTTCCGTTGGTCACCGAGGCGCCCGACTGGCGGCGCGGGGTCTTCTACGGCTCCATCGTCGCCTCCGAGACGACCGCCGCCCAGGCCGGCGCGATCGGTAAGCTGCGCCGCGACCCGTTCGCCATGCTTCCGTTCTGCGGATACAACATGGCCGACTACTTCGCCCACTGGCTCGAGGTCGGTCAGAAGGCCGACCCGGAGAAGCTGCCGAAGATCTACTACGTCAACTGGTTCCGCAAGAGCCCCGAGGGCTCGTTTCTGTGGCCCGGCTTCGGCGACAACAGCCGGGTACTGGCCTGGATCATCGCTCGGCTCGAGGGCGAGGCCGACGGCGTCGAGACCCCTCTGGGCGTCCTGCCGACCCGGGAGTCGCTGCCCACCGAGGGTCTGGACCTGTCCGAGGCCGACCTCGAGGCGCTGCTCACGCTGGATGTCGAGGTCTGGAAGCAGGAGGCGAGCCTGATCCCCGAGCACTACCAGTCGTTCGGTGACCGGCTGCCCGCCGCCCTGTGGGCCGAGCACGAGGCCCTGGTCAAGCGGCTGAACGGCTGACATCACCCACGCGCGGTCTGCGTACCGCGCGCGGACGCATCTCTCCGGCCCGGGGGGGGGGGGGGCCCCCCCCCCGGGCCGGGGCGCCGGCTGGCGGGGCGGGGTGGGCCGCGGGGGTTTTGTTGGTTAACGGGTTAGGGGGTGGGGGCGGGTCCCGCCCCGCGG
>NZ_JAMQQG010000067.1 GCF_023716925.1 Frankia sp. R82 | reverse complement strand
TCTCCGGGCCGCCCGCCGCCCCGGGGTCGCCGGGCACACCGGGATCGCCGGGCAAGCCCGCCTCAGCCGCTACTCCACCGTCGTCCGCGAAGTCCCCCTCGCCGGCCGCGTCACCGTCGCCGGCCGCGTCACCGTCGCCGGCCGCGTCACCGTCGCCGGTGAGGCCCGCGCCGTCGGTAAGGCCCGGATCACCGGGGAGTCCGGCTCCGTCGGGGAGTCCGGCGCGGTCAGCAGGTCGGGCCACCACCGGCCGGGATGCCTCTGCCGGGCCCAGTTCCGTCCCACCGCCTTCCCGGTCGGCGACTTCGGCGACAGCTTCGGCCACCCGCGCCGTCGGCACCGGCACCGGCACCGGCACCGGCACGGACGACACATCTGCCCGGTCGGGGTCGGCCGGTGCCGCGGCGAGCGGCCTCGAAGCGGGAGCGACCCCGGGACGTCGTGAGGCGGCGCGTACAGAGGCTGCGGCGCTGCCCGCCCGGGCTCGGCCGCTCTGGTTCGATCATGATGTCCCGCTTCCTGGCGACACGCCGGCCAGCGCGTTGCTCGGGCCCGCATCGCCATCGCCAGGACAGCGGCCCAGCGATGGCGACCAGACGCCGGTGGACTGGTTCGGCGCCCGACCGGCTGACACCCCCCGCGCTGCCCCGAGCAGGTCGAACGGCCCGAGCAGGTCGAACAGCCCCGGTCCGAGCGGCACGGCGGTCAGCCTGGCCGGTGCATCCGAGCAGCACGGACAGGACGGCGACGCGGACACCGCCCGATCCGTCGCCGGCCGCGAAGGACGTACCGCCCGGTCCACGAGCGCCGATCGGGAGACCGTCAGCCAGCGCCGGGCGGACCCGTCGCCGCTCGACCCACCGACCATGCAGGTGGCGCTGCGCCGAGACCCGGCAGCGGACACTCCCGCCTCATCCACACCCGCCCCCCGACCTGCCGCCGACACACCCCGACCGGCGGATGCCGCCCGGTCCGTGGAGGCCACGCTGGCCTCGCCGGTCGTCCGTCAGATGTCTGCGCGGGATACGGCTCGGATGCCCACGCGCGACGCGCGGCCGGAGCCCGTCCAGTCCGAGCGCGGCGCAGACCCGGCGGAGGGCTGGCGTCCATCCGGCTCACGACGGGACCGGAACCCGGCACGGGATCCGGACGGCGCGCATGCGTCGCAGGCCGGTGGGTCGGTCCCGGCCGCGGTCATGCCTGTCAAGACAGCGACCCCAGCGACGTCGCCTGCAGCCACGTCGACGCAGAAGGCTGTCGGGAAGGCACGGCAGACAACCGATCCGGTGCGGGTCCGGCCGGTCGCGGTGCTGGCGGTGCTCGTGGGGTCGATCGGGGCGGGCGCCGGAAGTGTGCTGCCGTGGAGCTCGCTGTCCGACGGTGAACAGACCCGCAAGTTCAGCGGCCTCGTCGTCGGTGACGGCCGGGTCGTGCTGGTGCTGGCCGTCGGACTGGCTGCGATGGCGCTCGCCCGGCTGGCATACCGCCCGTTCGGCGCCGGGCGGGCCGACATCCCGTTCGCTCAGCTGAGCGCGGGTGCGATCGTCGTCCTGACCGGGCTGGACCGGATGTACGGGCCGCCGACGCTGGCCTCCTTCCGGGCGGTCGGAAACGACGTGATCACCATCCGTCCGGAGGGCGGCATCACGTTCACCCTGGTGTCCGGTGTGCTGGCGCTGGCCGGTGCCGCCGCCCTGCGGGTTCGTTCGGCCGGACGGGCCGAGACGGACGCCGGGTGAGCGCCCGTCGGTGACCACCGGGCGCTCGCTGGTGCGATCGTCGGCGCGGCATGGTACGACCGTCAGGGGCGGTCGCCGGCCTCCCCGGCGGCGTCGGACGGTGGTGGGTGGTGACAGATCAGCATCGCAGCCCGTGGGCACGCCCCGCGGACGCGGAACGTGGCGATCAGCCTGGGCCGCTGCCGCCGCCGAGAACCGTCCCGCCGAGCGCGGCTGACGACCGCCCCGCCAGCGACGACTGGTCTGGCAGCGGCGACCGGCCTGGCAGCGACAGCCGGTCTGCTGTCAACGAGCGGCCTGGCGGCGAGGGTCGGTCCGCCCGGCTGGACGAAAGCTCTGCCCGGGTGGCGGCCGAGGTGCGGGTGTGGCGGGCCCGAGCCGCGGCGACCGCCGATCCGGCCTGGTCACGGGAGGGCGCGGCCGAGACTGACGGACCGGACTGGGGGCGCGCGTCGACGACTCCGATCATCGCGGCCCCGTGGGAACTGCCGTCTTCGCCCGGATCGGCGCCTGGGGAACCGCCGACCGGCGGCACCGTCACCGCGGCGAGTGGTCGCCGCCGCGGCATGCTGGCCGGCCCGGTGGCGATGGGCGCCGGGCTCGGCGTGATCGTCGCGTCCGGGATGCGCTGGGCGACCGTGCGGGCGTACGGGTTCATCGAGTTCTCGCTGCGGGGGACCGATCCGGGGCAGCACGGGCGGCTGACCGTCGTGCTCGGGATCCTCGCCGTGCTGGCCGGGCTGCTGCTCACCGGCCGCCACCCGGAATGGGGCCGGCTGCTGGCTGCCGTGGCCGGGCTGATGGTGGCGGTGACCGCGATCGTCGACCTGACCCGGCTGGACGGATCCGGCCCGTTCGAGGACAGCGGGCTGGACGCGAGCGTCACGATCGGGCCCGGCGTGTGGCTGGTGCTGGTCTGCGGGCTGTTGGTGTTCGCCGCCGGAATCATCCGACCCCGACCCCGGGCCCGTCGGACGTCCCCCATCAGGGGGACACCCGGTTAAGGGATGTGGGGTCATGACGACAAGCCTGGACATCGGGCACCATAAAGGAGGTCAAGGGTGCACGGGGGGAACGGCCAGGCGCGGTCGGGGGACACGCCAGGTCCGTTCAAGCCCTTGGCCTCAACGCGCGCCTCGATAGCCGGGGAGTGGCGCGGGGGCGCCTACCGGGCACGGGGACCCGGTAGGCGTCAGTCGATGGGCGCTGGCATCGGGATGCCAGCGCCCATCCGACTCTGTCGGGTCGGGTCAGACCCCGTCGATGTGGCCGTCCTCGATCGCCCGCTTACGAAGGTCGATCTTCGTGCCCGCGTCCCGGCCCACGCGGCGGTACTTCTGCCGAACCCGGTCGATGTACTGCTTGGCGGTCTCCGGGGACACTTCCATCCGGCGGGCGACGGTCTTGAGCGGCATGCCGGTCGCATACAGCCGCAGCGCCTCGGCCTCCTTGGGCGACAGCGTCGGCCGGTCCGGTGAGTCATCGGTGAGCAGCAGGAACGCCAGCTGTGGGGACACCCATCCACTGCCCGAGGCGGCTGCCCGGATCGCCGTGGCCAGCCCCTCCACATCGTCGGTCTTCGGCACGTAGCCGCAGGCCCCGGCAAGCATCGCCGTGCGGACCGTGGCCGCCGTGGCCGCCGCGCTGAACACGATGACGGCGCGATCCTCGGCGAGTAGCCGGCGGATGTTGTCCGGTGGCCTGGTGTCGTCACCCAGATCAAGATCGAGAAGGATGACCTGGGCCTTCGCGCCGGGGCCGCGCAGCAGCACGTCGATCGACGGGGCCGTGCCGATCAGGTCGAATCCCTCGACGCCGTGCAGCAGGTCGGCGAGGCCGCGCAGCACGATCGGATGGTCGTCTACCGCGGCAATGGTGATGGTGTCTGCAACTACTGTGCCGTCCTGTTGGCTCATGCTGGTCCAGTCGGTCATCCCGGACGAGCGACCGGGACGGGCAGGCCCGCCACGGCCGTTTCGGGCCTCTGTGCCCGCTAAGTGGGAACGTGGGGGCGCTCCCATGGTGCGCAGGCGGTCGGGGTCCGTCCGCGCAACGTCCACTATTTCAGCAGATCCCTACCGGACGTCACCACCCGGTTTCCATTCGCGCAACCGGGTGGAAACATCCGTCTGGCGGGAACCGGTCTGGCGGGACGTCAGCGGGCGAGGGTGGCCAGGGCGTCGGCGAGCCGGTCGAGATCGGCTGGGGTGTTGTAGGCGTGGGCACTGGCACGTAGCAGGGGGCCGTGCAGCTCGCGGGCGCGGACCGCGGGAATGGCGCTGGTGAGGATCTGATGCTCGCGGTAGAGCCGGTCGCGGACGGCGAACGGGTCGATGCCCGGCGGTGGCTGCAGCGTGATGATGCCGCCGTTGGTGCCGGTCGGGTCGACCAGGTCGGCGGGTCCGCGTTCGCGGACCCGGAAGCCGCCGGCCCCGTCAAGGACCTGCCGTCCATGCGCCCCAAGCGCTGCCACCTGGGCGAACACCTGCGCGGGGCCGGCGTCGACGAGCTCGACGAGCGCCTGGGCGAGCCCGATGCGGGCGACCACCGAGGACTCCCCGACGCTGATCCGCGCCGCGCCGGGCAGGGGATCGGGCGGGGCCGGCGGAGCGAGCGGTGTGGATGGTGCGGCGCGACGGTCGTCCCGGCTGGCGGCACTGTACAGGCTGGGGACGCCGATGCCGAGCCGCTCGACCGTCCCCGGGCGTAGCGCGACGAAGCCGGCGCCCCGCGGCCCGCGCAGCCATTTGCGCGACGTCCCGACGTAGGCGTCGGCCCCGATGCCGGTGGCGTCGAGCTGGCCTGCCGACTGGGCGACGTCGACGATGAGCCCCACCCCGGCGTCCGCGCAGCGCCGGCCGAGCGCGCCGGCCGGCTGTGCGATGCCCCGCTGGCTGGGGACCTGCGGGAAGACGACCAGGTCAAGGCGTTCGAAACCGCCCCCCGCGGCACCCGGACCGGCTGCGCCGCTCTCAGTCAGGCCTGACCGGTCGAGGGTGTCAAGGTCGATGCGGCCGTCCTCGTCCACGGGCAGGTCGAGCAGCGTGGCGCCGATCCGGGCGGCGAGCGACTCCAGCACCAGCCGATTGGAGCCGTACTCGCTGGGGATCGTGGCGATCCGCGCCCCGGCGCGCAGCGGCCAGGCTGCCAGCAGCGTGGCGAACGCACTGCTGGCATTGTGCTGGAACACCACGTCGTCGGCCCGCAGCCCGGGTCCGAGCAGGTCGGCGAGGGTGGCGCTGGCCGTCGCCAGGGCGTCGGCCGCCGCCACCTCGGCGGCGTAGGCCCCCAGTTCGCTCTCCGCGCGCAGGAACACCGCCTGCGCCTCGAGGGTCGCTCGGCTCATCCGGGCGGCCCCGGCCGCGTCCAGATGCGTGAGCTGGCCGGATGCGCTTCCGGCGCCGGGTGTCCCGCCGAGGCCAGGCGTCCGGCCGGTGCCGCTGCTGTCGCCGGTCATGTCAGCTCGTCCGTCCTGGCAGGTTCGTCCACCCGGATGAAGTGTAGGTCAGCTGGCGTGGTCCGGGACGACCTTCGCGACGATGTGCTCGGCGATCGCCAACGATGCGGTGGCGCCGGGGGAGGGGGCGTTGCGCACATGGACGACGCGGCCGGAGTGGGCCAGGACGAAGTCGTCGACGAGGCTGCCGTCGCGGGCGACCGCCTGGGCCCGCACCCCGGCCGGGCCGCGCACGACGTCGTCGGCACGCAGCTCGGGGACGTAGCGGCGGGCCTCGGCGACGAACGCCCGCTTGCTGACGGTGTGCATGACCTCCTTCGCACCGGTCTTCCAGTGCGTGCGGGCCATCTTGTGGAAGCCCGGCCAGCCCAGGGTGCGACGCAGGTCGGCGGCGTTGAGCGTGCCGACGCTGTAGCCCTCGCGGGCGGTGGCGAGCACCGCGTTCGGGCCGACGAGCACCTCGCCGTCGATGCGCTTGGTCAGGTGAATGCCCAGGAACGGGTAACGCGGGTCCGGCACCGGATAGATCAGACCGCGCACCAGCTCACGCCGCTGCGGGCGGAGCAGCCAGTAGTCGCCGCGGAACGGGACGATCTGTGGGGACGGGTCCTCGCCGGTGAGCGTCGCGACCAGGTCGGACTGCAGGCCCGCGCAGGTGACGAGCAGGTCGAACGGGCCGATCCGCTCGGTGACCTGGGAGACCCGCCCGCTGTCGTGCGCGGCGGTCGCCCGGGTGCCGTTGGGACGCGCGTGGGCCGAGGCGCGCACCGTGAGGGTCAGCTGCACGCCGTCGGACCGCTCGTCCACGCCGACGACCTCGGCGCCGGTGCGCACCGCCCCGCCCGCGGCGACGATCTCGGTGCGCAGTGCCCGGGCGACCCCGACGTAGTCGACGATGGCGGTGGTCGGGGAGTGCAACGCGGCGACGCCGCGAGCGTGCGGCTCGACTGCGCGCAGCTCGGCGGCGTCCAGCATCCGGGTGGCCGGCACGCCGTTGGCCACCGACCGCCGCTCGATCTCGGCAAGCCGTTCGAGCTCGCTGTCGTCCACGGCAACGACGATCTTGCCGCACTCCTCGTAGCGGATGTCATGCGCGCCGCAGAACTCCCGCAGCAGACCGACCCCGCGCCGGCACAGCGTCGCCTTCAGCGAACCGGGGACGTAGTACAGCCCGGCGTGCACGACACCGCTGTTGCGCCCGGTCTGGTGGCGGGCGACATCCGGCTCCTTCTCGAACACGGTCACCGTGGCGTCGGGCTCGACCTGCCCGAGCCGTCGAGCCACCGCCAGCCCGAGAATGCCGCCGCCGATCACCGCGATGCGCCGCGCCACGCCTGTCCCCTCACCGTCACCGTTGACCGACGCCTCGACCGGGACCGTTGCCGGTTTCCCGGCCCGGCGCCCGGCCCGGCACGCCCTGTCCGGCGTGCCTGACCGGCATCCTTGCCCGACGCGCCGACGCTACCTTGCGTGTCAGCCGAAGAAGTGGCCGGGCGGGTCGGCCAGGTCGGTGCGCGAGCGCGGCACACCGCGCAGCGCATCGGTGAGGGTACGAGCGGTGTTGACCAGCGGCACGTGGCTGAACGCCTGCGGGAAGTTCCCGGTCATCCGGCCCAGGCGCGGGTCGTACTCCTCGGCGAGCAGGCCCACGTCGTTGCGCAGCGACAGCAGTCGCTCGAACAGTTCCTGCGCCTCCTCCACCCGCCCGGACAGCGCGTAGTTGTCGGCGAGCCAGAAGGTGCAGGCGAGGAACGCGCCCTCGCCGGCGGGCAGACCGTCCACCGCGCCGTCCTCGGCGGTCGGGTAGCGCAGGACGAACCCGTCCTCCATCAGCTCGCGCTCGATCGCGCCGACCGTGCCGACGACCCGCGGGTCGGTGGCCGGCAGGAAGCCGACCAACGGCATGTACAGCAGCGCCGCGTCCAGCTCGCGGGAGCCGTAGAACTGGGTGAACGTGCCGCGGTCGTGATCGAAGCCGCGGGCGCAGACCTCGGTGTGGATCTCGTCGCGCAGCGCCGACCAGCGCTCGACCGGGCCGGGCAGCCCCGACTCGACGATGCCGCGCACCGCCCGGTCGGCGGCGACCCAGGCCATCACCTTGGAGTGCACGAAGTGCCGCCGCGGCCCGCGAACCTCCCAGATGCCCTCGTCGGTCTTGCGCCAGCCGGTCTCGAGGAAGTCCATCAGCTTGGTCTGCAGCGGCCAGGAGTCGTCCCCGTGCGCCGGGGCACCGCCGACGCCGGCCAGCGGCGCACCGTTCGGGGTGACCAGCCCGGGCACCCCGGGACGGCGCCCGGCGACGGCCATCCGGGCGACGTGCAGCGCGTCGAGGACCTCGCCGTAGACGTCGAGCTGGAACTGGTCGACGGCGGCGTTGCCGACCCGCACGGGGGAGGACTGCTCGTAGCCGGGCAGCCACGGCACCTCGTACTCGGGCAGCCGGCGTTCACCCGCGACGCCGTACATGATCTGCACCCGGGACGGGTCGCCGGCGACCGCGCGCAGCAGCCATTCCCGCCAGGCGGTGGCCTCGCTGGTGAACCCGGCATCGAGCAGGGCGAGCAGGGTGATGGTGGCGTCGCGCAGCCAGCAGTAGCGGTAGTCCCAGTTGCGCACCCCGCCGATGTGCTCGGGCAGCGAGGTGGTGACGGCGGCGACGATGCCGCCGGTCGGCGCATAGGTCAGCGCCTTCAGGGTGATCAGCGAGCGGCGCACCGCGGGCTGCCACTGGCCGTCGTAGGTGCAGCCGGCCATCCAGTCCGACCACCACGCCTCGGTGAGGGTGATCATGCGGCGGACGTCCTGCGCCGGCGGGGTGCTCTGGTGTGACGGCGTCCAGGTCAGCGAGAACGGCACCGACTGGCCCGCGGCCACGCCGAACTCGGCGTAGGTGGCCATGTCGTGCCCCTCCATCGGGGCGGTGGTACGCAGTGTGATCGCGTCCGGCCCGGCGACCGCGGCGATCGTGTGCTCGTCCACCCGGCGCACCCACGGCACGATCGAGCCGTAGTCGAAGCGGAACCGGGTCTCCGAGCGCATCCGTACCGCGCCCTCGAGGCACTCCACCAGGCGCAGCACGGTGTGGCTGCCGGCGTGCGGGAACATCGCGTCGACGATGCGCACGGTGCCCGACGCCGTCGTCAGGTCGGTCTCCAGCACCAGCGTGTCACCCCGGTAACGGCGGCTGACGCCGAGGACGGGCTCGACCGGCGCGATCTGCCAGTGACCGTGGTCAGGGTCACCGAGCAGCGCGGAGAAGCAGGCCGGGGAGTCGAACCGGGGCAGGCAGAGCCAGTCGATCGATCCGTTGCGGGACACCAACGCCGCGGAATGGGTGTCGCCGATCAGCGCGTAGTCCTCGATCAGGGATGGCACGGCCGGTTCCTCGCTCCTGTGGGCATGATCGCCAATGTGGGTGGCAGCACAAAGGCGTTCACCATACGGAGTCCGGCGGGCGGCTAGGTTGGGGGTCTGGATTTCCGAGTGGTCCACTCGTTATCCGGACCAGTTTTCCTTCCCCCGCGTGACAGGAATCACATCGTGGCAGTATCGTCGCCGACCGCTGTTGGGCGGGCCTGGCAGTACGTCTCCGCCCCGCAGCGCCGCCTGGCCTCGGTGGCTGTGAGCCTCGCCGTGATCGGTCTGATCGTGTTCGGGGTGTACGCGTCGGTGAGCGCTCCGCCGCCGTTGCAGGAGGCGGTGGTGTACTTCCGGCCGGACGCGACGACGGCCCAGAAGGACGCCGCCCGGGCCGCCTGCCCCACGGTCGGCAAGGCCGTCCAGGAGCCGCCGGACCGCAACAAGCTCGTGTCCAGCCGGGTCTACCCGCTGCGCTACAACGTCAGCGAGGCCTCCACCGAGGACCGGGCCGCCGTCTACGCCTGCATCTACCGCCAGCCCGGCGTCAACGGCATCAACCAGGAGACCCAGGGCCAGTAGCGCGCCCCGCGGTGCCTCGCCTGGCGGCTAGGCACCGCGGGTGTGCACCCCGGCCTGCTCGCGTTCGGCCTGCTCACGTTCGGCCTGTTCGCGGCGTTCGATCAGCTCGGCCGGGGTGGGTTCACCGTGTTCGCGGGCCTGCCGAGCCTGCCACAGGCTGACGACCATCGTGGCGAGCACGACCAGACCGCTGAAGATGATGCTGCCGCCACTCCACGGCGAGGACGCGGGCAGAGCGTCATCGATGATCCACACGATGCCGGCGGCAACCATCGCGAGGCCGAAAAGGATCGTGAACACCGAGTACAACGGGCGGGCGGCGGCCTGGTCGGCGAGGTCGGCCGCCTTGCTGCGGGCCTGCTCGAAGCGGCTGCGCGCCCACTCGTACTCCAGGCTCAGAATGAAGAACCCCAATGCGATGACGAGGAAACCCGGGCCGGGCAGGGCGAGCAGCGCGATGCCGACGCCGAGCACGGCCAGGCCCAACACCGTCACGGCGATGCGGCGCAGCAGCCGGGCACTTCCAGAAAACACCTCGCGCGACTCCCTGTCGGACGGTGGGCCCTGCCAGCCGGTTGGCCCGGCGGTGACCGGCGGGCCGGTCGGTGACGGCGGGCCCTTCCTGTGAGGTACCAACGTCGCGCGCCGCGCAATCGTGGCAGTGCTCTCGTTGCGGCCCGTCGACCTGCGCTGTTGTCGTCCACGACACGCCGGCAGGGGCCTCGGGCGGCGCGGGCGGGGGCGCTGCGCGCGAACTATGTGCGTACATCGGTCGTTGGCTAGGGTCACAGCCGGGCTGGCGACCCGCCCGGCTGGGGCGCCACCGGCGACCACCGGGCCGGCGACCACCGGGCCGGCGACCACCGGGCCGGCGACCACCGGGCCGCGACATCAGCAGGGACGCCCACGGCGATATGGGCTGGAACGCGCGAGAGGGCTGTTGTGGACATCGAGGAGACGGCGCTGCCCGGCATCGGGCTGCGCCACGACTTCCAGACCCGGGGCGGACGGCGGGTGGGTGTGGTTTCCCATCATCACGGCCGGCGTGACATCGTCCTCTACGACGTGCAGGACAGCGATGCCGTGGGCGAGTGCATCACGCTCACCGCCGAGGAGAGCGACGTGCTTTCCGAGCTGCTCGGTGCGCCCCACTTCGTCGAGAAGCTGGCCGACATCAGCAGGGTGTTCGCCGGTCTGGTCGGCGAACAGATCACCATCACGCCGGGCTCGCCCTATGCCGGTCGACTGCTCGGTGACACCCAGGCTCGCACCCGCACGGGGGCATCCATCGTCGCCGTGGTGCGCGACCATGTCGTGCAGGCCTCGCCGCGACCGGACTTCCGGTTCGAGGCCGGGGACATCGTCGTGGTCGTCGGGACGCCGGAGAACACCGCGTCCGTCGCGACGTTGCTCCGCACCGGTTGACGGCGGACGGCCGCCGCGAGTGCACGCGACAACCACCATCTTCCTCGAGCTCGGGGCCGTTCTGTTCGCCCTGGGCGTC
This sequence comes from Frankia sp. R82, assembly GCF_023716925.1. GTDB lineage: Bacteria > Actinomycetota > Actinomycetes > Frankiales > Frankiaceae > Frankia. The sequence continues at coordinate 3,259 of NZ_JAMQQG010000067.1, read as the reverse complement.
CTGGGCCATCTGGCCATCCGGGTCGGCATCTCGCCGATCCCGCTCTACCTGCTCGGCGGCCTCACCGTCGGCCACGGCGGGTTGATCTCGCTCGGTGCGAGCGAGGAGTTCATCGAGATCGGCGCCGAGATCGGCGTCGTGCTGCTGCTGCTCACCCTGGGCCTCGAGTACACCGCCAGCGAGCTGCTGTCCGGCCTGCGCCAGGCGGCACCCGCGGGTGTGCTGGACCTGGTCCTCAACGCCCTGCCGGGCATCGTCGCGGCGTTCATCCTCGGCTGGGGGCCGACCGCCGCCGTCGTGATGGGCGGCGTCACCGCCATCTCGTCGTCCGGGATCATCGCGAAGGTCCTCGGTGACCTGGGCCGGCTCGGTAACCGGGAGACCCCGGTGGTCCTGTCGGTCCTGGTGCTCGAGGACCTGGCGATGGCGGTCTACCTGCCGGTGCTCACCGCACTGCTGGCCCATCAGACGTTCGCCCGCGGCTCGCTGACCGTCGCCATCGCGCTCGGCCTGCTCGTCGCCGTGCTCTTCCTGGCGGTGCGGCACAGCGACAAGGTCACCCGGCTGGTCTTCGACCCGAAGGCCGACCGCAACGACGAGATCCTGCTGCTGCGGGTACTCGGCCTTGCGCTGCTGGTCGCCGGGCTCGCGCAGAAGATGCAGGTCTCCACCGCGGTGGGGGCGTTCCTGGTCGGCATCGCGCTGTCCGGCCCGATCGCCGAGGGCGCGGCGGAGGTACTCAGCCCCCTGCGGGACCTGTTCGCGGCGGTGTTCTTCGTGTTCTTCGGGATGCAGACCGACCCCGAGTCGATCCCCTCGGCGCTGCTCGCGGGCTCGCTGCTGGCCGTCGCCGGCATCACCACGAAGATCATAACCGGCTGGTGGGCGGCGCGTCGCGCTGGGATCGGCACGATGGGCCGGTTCCGTGCCGGGGCCGCGCTGGTGGCCCGCGGCGAGTTCTCGATCGTCATCGCGGGCCTGGCCGTCGCCGCCGGGATCGAACCGAAACTGGGACCGCTGGCCGCCTGCTACGTGCTGCTGATGGCGATCACCGGCCCACTGGTCGCCCGGTTCGTCGAACCGGCCACCCGCGCGGTCCGCAAACGGTTGCCGGCCCGCGCCTGACCGGCCGCCGCCCCGCCCCGCCCGCCGCGCGCCGCGACCCACGGACCGACCGCCGCCCTGCCCCTGCAGCGGTCGCTGACCTGCGCTGCCCGCCGCCCGCCGACCCCGGCGGCGACGCTGTGCGGCGGGGACTGCTCGCAGCGGACACGATGTTTGGCAGGATGCGGCCCATGAGCGGTCTTCTCGAAGGTAAGCGCATCCTCGTCACCGGCGTCCTCACCGAGGCGTCGATCGCCTTCAGCGTGGCCCGCATCGCCCAGGAACAGGGCGCCCGGGTGGTCCTCTCCGGCTTCGGCCGGGGCCTTTCCCTGACCCGACGCATCGCTCGCCGGCTGCCCACCGAGGCTCCCGTCGTCGAACTGGACGTCACCGACGAGGATCACCTCGCCGGTCTCGCCGAGCGGGTGCTCGAGCACGTCGACGGCCTGGACGGCGTGCTGCACGCGATCGGCTTCGCCCCCGAGTCGGTGCTCGGCGGCAAGCCGTTCGTCGAGGCGGCGTGGTCCGAGGTCGGCACCGCCCTGCAGGTGTCCACCTGGTCGCTGGCCTCGTTGACCCGGGCGAGCCTGCCGCTGTTCGGCGAGCGGGCCTCCGTCGTCGGCCTCGACTTCGACGCCTCGGTCGCCTGGCCCTCCTACGACTGGATGGGCGTCGCCAAGGCGGGCCTGGCCTCCGCTGCCCGCTATCTCGCCCGCGACCTGGGGCCGCGCGGGGTGCGGGTGAACCTCGTCGCCGCCGGTCCGCTGCGCACGATGGCGGCCAAGAGCATCCCCGGCTTCAGCCAGTTCGAAGACGTCTGGGACGGCCGCGCGCCGCTGGGCTGGAGCGTGCACGACACCACCCCCGCCGCCCAGGCCTGCGTCGCCCTGCTGTCCGACTGGTTCCCGGCGACGACCGGCGAGGTCGTCCACGTGGACGGCGGCGTCCACGCGGTCGGCGTCTGAGCGGTCGGCGGCTGAGCCGGCGCGGTCGGGCGGCGGTCGCTACCGGGGGGCGGTCTCGTCGAGCAGGTCCAGGGCGGCACCGATGATCGTCTCCAGGGGGACGGGGGTGTCGCCGGGACCCGGCGGGTCCAGGCCGGGGGCCGGCGCGGCGGAGCCGAGGGTGGAGATCGGGTCGCCATGGACGCCGGCCAGGAAGGCGAGCGACCGGGGATCGCCGTCAACAACGGTGATCATGGGTGTGCGCCGCGTTGCCGGCAGGATCTCGGTGAGCAGCGCGTCACTGCCGGGCACGAGGCCGCGCCTGGCCTGCAGGGCTGCGAACACCGCGTTCGGTGAGGTCAGGCACAGCACGCTCACCTCGCGGCGCAGACCCGCGCGCAGCCGGGCCGCGGCGCCCAGCACCTCCGGGAGCACCGAACCCACCCCGACCAGGGTGAGGATCGCGTCCGGGCCACCGTCGTGGAGCCGGTAACCGCCGGCGAGGGTCAGGGCGTGGCGCTGGCGCAGGGCGGCCGGATCCGTCGGCACGGCGGCGAGTCGCTGGTCGACCGGCCGCGCACTGAGCCGGACCAGGCTGGACGCGCCGCCCGGCCGGGCCAGATTGCCCAGACCGGCGAGCAGGCACCAGGCGAGATCCTGGGCGAACGCCGGCGTCCACACCGTGGCGATGCCGGTGGGCACGCCGTCGCCGCCACCGTAGGCCAGCGCCCGGGCGGCCGGATCGAGTCCGGTGTCGGCGACCACGAGCATGCTGCGGGCGTCATTGCTGGCGGCGGCGAGCCAGCTCGGCACCACCTGACCCGCGGCCACCTCGTCGGCCACCCCGATCGGCAGCAACGGCAGTCCCTGCCGACTCCACGCCACCCCGAGAGACGCGAGCACCCCGCCGAACGCCGACGCCGACAGCCCCCCGGCCACATGCCGCCCGGCGGCGGCCAGCCAACCGGCCAGCACCGGATCGGCGGCCCGGGTGCTGACGGTGACCAGGGCCGCGGCGGCCTGCGGAGCCAGGCCAGGCAGGTCACGCAGCAGGTGACCGAGGGCCTCCTGGGTGGAGGTCACGCCGTCGGTGGGGCGGGCGACATGCCCGGGCACCGGCGCGGCCTCACGGGGCGCGATCGGCGCGCGGTCCAGGTAGGTGCCGACATGTCGGGCCAGCCGGCGCGCGCCCGGGGTCCACGGCACGGGCG
>NZ_JAMQQG010000066.1 GCF_023716925.1 Frankia sp. R82 | reverse complement strand
GCCCGGGGAGGACCGGCCGCGGCCCGGGGCGGGTGCGCGGCATGGCCGTCACTCCGGCCGTGGCGCCGGTGGCGCGGCGACGCCTGCTGCCGAGCGTGACGAACAGCAGAGCGACAGCTGGCCGAACGGCGATCGTCCCGGCGGTGAGCGGCATTCCCGTCCGAGCCGGGTGTGGAGCCTGCGCGCCAGTGCGGACCGGGTGGCACCGGGGATGATCCGGGCGGCCGTCGGTGCCGCCGGGAATCTGGGCGGCCGAGCGGTCCCCGCAGCCGACGCGGACGCGGCTCCGGGAGCGAGTCGGGTGGAGCGCCCGGCCGTTGCCCGGCCGGTGGCGAACGGTGGTCGCACCGGGTCGGTGACGGTGCTCGAACCGGTCGTGCGCCACGGTGGGCCGGACGGTCGGCCGACGGCGCCGGTCCGGGTCGGCGGGTCCGCGCGGGCGGTGGCGGAGTCGCCGAACGGTTCCGCGCAACCGGGGCCGTCCACGGTCAGCCCGCGCGACGGCGAGGTCGCCCCCCGTGGTGCCGGCGGGCGCCTTGACCGGATCGGCGGCCGGCCGGTGCAGGTCGGCCTCCGGGTGCTGGTCGCGTGCCTGGTCGCCGCGGCACTGGTCGGCGGTGTGGTCAGCGGTCTGCTGGTGGTGATCACCACGGGCGACCCGAACGTCGATCCGGTGAAGACCCTCGGCGTGGGTAATCCGGCTCCGGTCACCGATCGACGTAGCGTGGCGGCGATCGCCGCGGCGATGCTGCCGACGGTGGTCACCGTGGACGTCGGTGGAGATGCGGCCGATGGCGGGGACACCGGCTCGGGCGTGATCATCAGCTCGGACGGCTACATCCTCACGAACAACCATGTGATCGCGCCGGCAATCGCGGCTGGTACAGCGATCACGGTCACCCGCTACCAGGAGTTCGCCCGCATCCAGGCACAGGTCGTCGGACGGGACCCGCAGACCGATCTCGCGGTGCTGCGCATCCCGGTCACCACCCCACTGCCGGCGGCCACGCTCGGGCAGTCGGGGTCGCTGGTGGTCGGAGCGCCCGTGGTCGCGATCGGAGCACCACTGGGTCTTTCGGGCACGGTGACGACCGGCGTGGTCAGTGCGCTGGACCGAAACCCGCCGGTGCCGGCGACGAACGGCGCCGCCCCGACCGTGCTGATCGGGGCGATCCAGGTGGATGCCGCGCTCAACCCGGGCAACTCCGGTGGGCCGCTGCTCGACGCGCTCGGCCAGGTGGTCGGGATCAACGCCGCGATCGCCGCCGTACCCGGGCACGAGGACCAGGGGCAGAGCGGCAGCATCGGGGTCGGCTTCGCCATCCCGATCGACTTCGCCCGCTCGGTGGCCCAGGAGATCATCTCGACCGGGCGGGCAACGCATCCCTACCTCGGCACGGCCACGGCCACGATCACTGATGGTGAGGCGAAGACGTCCGGCGGCGTCCCCGGGGCGCGCGTGATCACGACGACCCCGGACGGGCCGGCGGCGCGGGCCGGTCTGCGTGCCGATGACGTGATCACCAAGCTGGACGTGAGCGTCATCCGCGGGACCAATGATCTCAACGTCGCGGCCCGGCTGCACCGGGTCGGTGACAAGGTCTCGGTCACCTATGTGCGCGCCGGTGCGACCAGAACCACCCAGCTGACACTTCAGGAACAACAGAATTGAGATTGTGGCCCCTGGCCGTTGCCTGGTCGACCCTCGCGGTAACACCGGGCGGGGTACGCTCGGCTGGTGTTCAACGGTGTCGGTTGGGGTGAAGTCGCCGTCCTGCTGGTGATCGGGTTGTTCGTCTTCGGCCCCGATCGGCTGCCCAAGGCCGCGCGGGATGCCGGCCGGATGCTGCGTCAGCTTCGCCAGACGGCAACGGGGATGCGCAACGATCTGAGGTCCGAGCTGGGCCCGGAGTTCGACGATCTTGACATCCGCGATCTGCATCCCAAGACGTTCGTCCGCAAGCACCTGTTCGACGACGAGCCGCTGCCGCCGTATCTCACCAAACGCACCTCGCTTGACGCACTGCTGCTCGGGGACGACACCCCGTCCCCGTCACTGACCAAGTCGCCGCCGCCCGGCCGTGCACAGTCGCTGCCCTCGGTCACCCCGGCCCCGGCTGTCGAGCTGCCCTCCGCCGCGGGCTCCGGTGCCCGGGCCGAGAACGCGCCGCCCCCGGCGGTCACGTCGCCGTTGCTGGCGAAGTCCAGCGGGTCGCGACCCGGCGGCGGTGGCGCGGCGAAGGTGATCCCGTCAAAGGCCGCCGCGCCGCGGCCGGTCTCCACCCAGCAGCTCTCCGCGGGCGCCACGCCGCCGGGGCAGAGCAGGCTGTCGGGGCAGAGCAGCCCCGCCGTCCCCTTCGACTCGGACGCCACCTGACGGCTCCGCTCGCGAGCAGGCCAGAAACGCTCGGCCACCAAGCCAGAAACGAGTCGTCCCCCCGGAAACGGGTCCTGGGACCGCGCCGCCGGGGGGACGAGGACCGTCGGCTCAGCGGCCGGCGGGGGTGAGATTGAGGCTGCGGCCGGCGAGGCCGCGGGAGCGGTAGGTCAGACGCTCGGCGACGGCCCGCAGGGCCTTGCTGGCCTCGCTGTCCGGCTCGCCGACGACCAGCGGAACGCCGTTGTCACCGCCTTCGCGCAGGCGGACGTCCACCGGGATCTGGGCGAGTAGCGGCACGTCATGGCCGAGAACGCGGGTGAGCCGCTCGGCGACCGCGGCCCCGCCGCCGGAACCGAACACATCGACCCGCTCCCCGCAGTGCGGACAGGGCAGCCAGGCCATGTTCTCGACGACGCCGACCACGTTCTGCCGGGTCTGCACGGCGATGGTGCCGGCGCGCTCGGCCACCTCGGTGGCGGCGAGCTGCGGCGTCGTGACGACGAGCAGCTCCGAGGACGGGACGAGCTGGGCCAGCGAGATGGCGATGTCACCGGTGCCGGGGGGCAGATCGAGCAGCAGGACGTCAAGGTCACCCCAGAAGACGTCCGACAGGAACTGCTCGAGGGCCCGGTGCAGCATCGGCCCGCGCCAGGTGACCGGCTCGTTGCCACGGGTGAACATGCCGGTGGAGATGACCCGCACCCCGTGCGCCTGGGGCGGCATGATCATCTTGTCGACCTGGGTCGGGGGGCGGTCGATACCGAGCATGCGGGGCACCGAGTGGCCGTAGATGTCGGCGTCGAGCACACCGACGGACAGACCCGTACGGGCCATCGCCGCCGCCAGGTTGACGGTGATCGAGGACTTGCCGACGCCGCCCTTGCCACTGGCGATGCCGTACACCCTGGTCATGGAGCCCGGCTGGGCGAACGGGACCACCTTGGGTGCAACACCACCGCGTAGCTTCGTGTGCAGGGCCGTGCGCTGCTCGTCCGTCATGACCTGTAGGTCGACCTGGACGGCGCGCACCCCCTCGACGGCGCCGACCGCGCGACTGACGCGGTTGATGATCTCATCTCGCATCGGGCAGCCGGACACGGTAAGCAGCACCGTGACACTGACGGAGCCGTCATCGAGGACGTTGACCGCCGAGACCATGTCCAGCTCCGTGATGGGACGGCCGATCTCGGGATCGTTGACCGTCGCCAGAGCCGACTGGATCGCGTCGGTGGAAGGCCGGGATGGGGACAAGGGAAACCTCAGTCACTGATTGGCACCAGATGCGACCCCCGGGGTCGCCTGTGCGTCCACGATAGCCCGCCCGCGCCCCAGTGGCGTTGCACCGTTGCCCGGGTGTGTGCCACCCGTCCGGGTTGTCGTTCATCTGACGTGGTCGGTGGAATCAATCGGTAGGTATCGCGACGTTGAGGCTGGTGACTGGCCGGGGCCGGGGCGGGCCCATCCGGAGGGTCGGCACATAGGCTGGGCCGGGGTGCAGCGGGAGGGCGCAGGATGATCGAGGACCGCGGCAGTGTGGTCGAGGAGACGGTCGGCGCCAGTTCCGAGACGGACACGGCCTGGGTGGATGCCCGCGGGATGCGGGCGTGGCGGGCACTGTTGCAGGCCCACGCACACGTCACGCGGGTGCTGGAAGCGGATCTGGAGCGGGCGCACAACCTGCCGCTGGCCTCCTACGATGTGCTGGTCCAGCTCTCCGAAGCACCCGACTACGCGCTGCGGATGAGCGAGCTGGCCAACGCGGTGCTCCTTTCCCGCAGTGGCCTGACCAGGCTCGTCGACCGGCTTGTGCGGGAGGGGCTGGTGACCCGCCGCTCCTGCGCGTCCGATGCGCGGGGCACCCTGGCGGTGCTGACCCCGCAGGGGTTGGACCGGCTGCGGGCCGCCTCGGGCACCCATCTCAAGGGCGTCGGCCGGCACGTGCTGTCCCACTTCTCCCGCGCGGAGCAGGAGCAGCTCGCCGCGCTGCTCGAGCGACTGAGCCCACCTGCCGCGCCGCGGCGCGGCGGCTGCGGCCAGAAAGCCTGAGTCGGCCGGTGCTCCGCCACGCCGGCGCCGCCGGTCAGCCGGCGACGGGGGTGGCGCCGGTGGCGGTGGTGACGAGGCGCTCGTAGGCGTCGCGGGCGGTGGTCTCGGCGCCGAGGCCCTGCGGCTTGCTGGCGCCGTGGTAGTCGCTCGAACCGGTCGTGACCAGGTCGAGGTCGGCGGCCAGGGCGCGCAGCCGGCGCCGTTCGTCGCCGTCATGGTCGGGATGGTCGACCTCCAGGCCGTGGAGACCGGCGGCGGCCATCCGCTCGATCACGTCCGGGCCGACGGTGACGCCGCGTCGGCTGGCGAAGGGGTGCGCGAAGACGCTCACCCCACCCGCGGCGCGGATGAGCGCCAGCGTCCGCCAGACGTCCGGCTGCTGCTTGCCCACGTGGTACGGCCCGCCGGCGCCGATCCAGGAGCGGCTGAACGCCGCGTCGATGGTGGGCACCAGACCCGCCTCGACCATCGCGGCGGCCACATGCGGGCGCCCGACCGTGCCGGCGGCCAGCGCACAGACCCGCTCCCAACGCACCGGATGCCCGTCCGCGGCCAGCAGTTCCACCATCCGACGGGCCCGGGTGGCCCGGTGGTCGCGGATCTCGGCGCGCACCGCGGCGAACGCGGGCTCCGCCGGGTCGAACAGATAGGCCAGCACGTGCAGGGCGATCTGCCGGTCGCCGACCTGCACATAGCAGGAGATCTCCGCACCGGGCACCAGAACCAGCCCCCGGGGCAGGGCCTGCGCGGCCTGGCCGAGCCCGGCGGTCGTGTCGTGGTCGGTCAGCGCGACGACGGCGAGCCCGGCGGCAGCGGCGCGGCGCACCAGGTCCGGGGGGGAGTCCAGGCCGTCCGACGCGGTGGAATGGGTGTGCAGATCGATCGTCACCGCTCGATCGTCACAGGTCCAGGCCGGTGAGGACGAGGACCCGCTCTTCGGTGAGATCGGTCATGGCCGAACGCAGACCCTCCCGGCCGACACCGGAGTCCTTCGTGCCGCCGTAGGGCATCTGGTCGGCGCGGTAGGACGGCACGTCCCCGATGACGACGCCGCCGACGACCAGCTCACGGTGCGCGCGGAACGCGGTGGCGAGATCGTGGGTGAACACGCCGGCCTGCAGGCCGAACGCGCTGTCGTTGATCCGGGCGAACCCCTCGTCCACCCCGTCGACCGGGGCGATGACGATGACCGGGCCGAACACCTCCTCGCGCACGACCCGGGCGGACTCGGGCACGTCGGTCAGCACCGTGGGAGCGATGCTCGCGCCGGTGCGGGTTCCGCCGCAGACCAGGGTGGCCCCGGCCGCGACCGCCTCGCCGACCCACGCCTCGACCCGCTCGGCGGCGGCGACGTCGATCAGCGGGCCGACATCGGTCGCCGGGTCGTTCGGGTCGCCGCCGCGCAGCGCCCGCACGGCGGTGACGATCTCGCCGAGCAGCTCGTCGTACAGCGACCGGTCGACGTACACCCGCTGCACGGCGATGCACGACTGGCCGGCCTGGTAGTTCGCGAACAGGGCGATCCGCCCCGCCGCCCGGGCAAGATCACCGGGAGCGTGGAAGTCGGGCGCGACCAGCACCGCGCCGTTGCCGCCGAGCTCGAGCACGACGTGTTTGCGCGGTACGGCGTCCCGGATCGACCAGCCGACCGGGCCCGACCCGGTGAACGACACCACGGGCAGCCGCGGGTCGGTGACCAGCCCGGTGACCTCGTCGTTGCCGACGGTCAACACGGAGAAGGCGCCGGCGGGCAGGTCGGTCTCGGCGAGCAGCTCGCCGAGCAGCAGCGACGACAGCGGGGTGCGGGGTGCGGGCTTCACGATGATCGGCGCCCCGACGGCCAGGGCCGGGGCGACCTTGTGCGCCACCAGGTTCAGCGGAAAGTTGAACGGCGCGATGCCGAGCACCGGCCCGCGTGGGAAACGCCGCGACAGCGCCAGGCGGCCCTCACCGGTCGGGTCGGTGTCCAGCCGGGTCAGGTCGCCCGCGAACCGGCGGGCCTCCTCCGCACCCCAGCGAAACGTCGAGCTTGCCCGGGCGACCTCGGCCCGCGACCAGGTCAGTGGCTTGCCACTCTCCGCGGTGATGAGCCGGGCGATCTCGTCGCCGCGCCGGGCGATCTCCCGGGAGACATGCCCGAGCGCGGACGCTCGCACATGCGCCGGTAGCGCCCCCAGCTGCGGCGCAACCGCGACGGCGGCGGCCACAGCCTGCTCGACCTGTTCCGCCGACGGCTGGGCGACCGTCGCCACCAGCGCACCGTCATAGGGATGGCGCACCTCGAGCACTGCCGGCCCCTGCGCCGGCCGACCCGCGAGCCAGAACGGCTGGACGTCAGCCATCACGCATCTCCCTGGTCGGCGGCGAAGGACGTCAGAGGTCATCCTAGGCCCATCCCGTCGCCGGGAGTGGCCATCCACGCCCGGGTCGGGCACTGTCGTGGATCTGCCGGTCTGCCGACTCCCTGGAGGTGTCGCTCTGATGGACGCGCCGCTGGACGCACCGTTGCTGCCAGGCCGGGGTGGTCCCGGTCTGCCCCAGGCGCGCCGCCTGGTCACCGAGATCCCCGGGCCGTGCTCGCGGGCGCTGGCGCAGCGTCGGGCCAGGTCCGTCGCCCGGGGGGTGAGCTCGACGATGCCGGTGTTCGCGCATGCGGCGGGCGGCGGGATCCTGGTGGACGTCGACGGCAACGCACTCATCGACCTCGGCTCGGGGATCGCCGTCACCGGGGTCGGTAACGCCGCGGACGACGTGGTCGCCGCGGTGGCCGAGCAGGCCGGCCGGTTCACCCACACCTGTTTCATGGTCACGCCGTATGCGGAGTACGTCGGTGTCTGCGAGGCACTGGCGCGGTTGACCCCCGGCGGCCACGAGAAGCGTTCGGCCCTGTTCACCTCGGGGGCGGAGGCGGTGGAGAACGCCGTCAAGATCGCTCGCTCGGCGACCGGACGCGACGCCGTCGTCGTCTTCGAGCACGCCTACCACGGCCGGACGAACCTGACCATGGCCATGACCGCCAAGGCCATGCCGTACAAGGCCGGATTCGGCCCGTTCGCTCCCGAGATCTACCGGATGCCGCTGGCCTACCCGTTTCGCTGGCCGGGTGGGCCCGAGCGCTGCGGCGAGCAGGCGGCCGCCCAGGTGATCGACCTGATCCGCACCGAGATCGGCGCCGGGGCCGTCGCCGCGCTGGTCATCGAGCCGATCCAGGGCGAGGGTGGCTTCGTCGTGCCGGGTACCGGGTTCCTGCCGCGGCTGGCCGAGTTCTGCGCCGACGCGGGCATCCTGTTCGTCGCCGACGAGGTGCAGACCGGCTTCGCCCGGACCGGGGCGATGTTCGCCTGCGAGCACGAGGACATTGTCCCCGACCTGATCGTCACCGCCAAGGGCATCGCCGGCGGCCTGCCGCTGTCCGCCGTCACCGGACGGGCCGAAATCATGGACGCGCCGCAGGTTGGCGGGCTGGGGGGCACCTTCGGCGGCAGTCCCGTGGCGTGTGCGGCCGCGTTGGCCGCGATCAACCTGATCGAGTCGGCCGACCTGGCCGCCCGGGCCCGCCACATCGCCGAGCTGACGCTGCCCCGGCTGCACGCCCTCGGTGATCGGTACGGCGCCATCGGTGACGTCCGCGGCCGTGGGGCGATGCTCGCGGTCGAACTCGTCCGCGGTCCGGGCGATCACACCCCCGACCGGGCGACCGCCGCCGCCGTCGCCGCCGCCTGCCATCGCCGCGGCCTGATCGTTCTGTCCGCCGGCACCTGGGGCAACGTGCTGCGCCTGCTGCCACCCTTCGTGATCACTGACGACCTGCTGCTCGAAGGTCTGGACGTCCTGGCTGAGGCCTGCGCCGAGGTCCTCGCCCCCCGCTGACCTTCCGTCACCGTTCGTCGTTGATGCGGCGGGGCGGGGCGGGGACGGTTGCTGGCGGAAATGGCGGGAACAGTCAGCATGGAACCGTCGAAGTCCGGCGGCGACGTCCCTCCCATGCAGTGTCCGATGCAGTCGATCCGATTCACGGTGACGGCTGGCTGCCATGGCCGTCACGCTAGGAGGCGCTCGGTGACCAGTGCCGTGGTCTGCCCTCGCTGTCTTGCCCAGCTTTGTCCGCCCGATCTGTGGAACAGCCAGTATCGGTGCCCCGAGCACGGGGAGGTGAGTCCATACCGGGCGGCGGTCTCCTCGCGCGAGCAGTCGCTGCATGTGTTGGCGAGGAGGTCGACGGTGCCGGTATGGCTGCCGGATCCGATGCCGGTGCACTGGTATGTCAGTGGGGTCGGCTGGGCGGGCGACGAACGCACCGGTCCGCGAGCAAGCGCGCTGGCGGTGGCGGGCCCGTGTCCGCTGGGCGGTCCGGCGGAGATGGTGCTGGTGGCGGAGTCGCCGGGGATCGGGCTGGGCGCGCGGCTGGCGGGGATCGCCGGGCCGGACCCGGAGGCGCTGCCGGGTGTGCCGGAGGCAAAGGTCGAGGCGGCCGGGCATCCGACGGCGATGTGGCCGGTGGCCGCTCCCTCCGATCGGGCGGCGTTCGTCGGTGAGGCCTGCGGGGTCTGGCTGTGGCTGGTGCTGTGGCCGGCGGACGCGGCACTGATCCTGCTCGAGCATCTGGTGCTCCGAGACGTTCGGGACGCCCCGGAGCTCGGCGATCGTTCCTTCTTCGGCGCGGTCAGCGAACACCTCACCGCTGGGCCGCTCACGGCGCGCTGACATCTCCGTCGCCCCGCCGGACCGCTCGCTGGTGCGCTGGGTCGCTGACGCCGTCGGTGCGTGTGCGAGGCTGCTGCGGTGGTGGATCGTGAACGGTTGACCGTCGTCGTCAATCCGAGCGCGGGGCGGGGCCGGGCGCTGCGGCTGCTGGCGCCGGTGTGCGCGGAGCTGGCCGGGTGGGCGTCGGACGTGCGGGTCGCCCCCACCCGGGACCTGGCGCACGCCCGGGAACTGGCCGCGGGGGCGACCGCGGCGGGGCGGGTGGTGGTCGCACTCGGTGGAGACGGCCTGGCCGGGGCGGTAGCCGGGGCGGTGGCCCGCTCCGGCGGGATACTGGCGGTGCTGCCGGGCGGGCGGGGCAACGACTTCGTCCGCGCGCTGGGGCTGCCCGGTGATCCACGCCGGGTCGCGGCGAGCCTCGCGCAGGCCCGTGAGCTGCGCATCGACCTGCCCGAGGTGGACGGGCACCCCTACCTCGGCATCGCGAGTGTGGGGTACGACTCCGACGTCCAGGTGATCGCGAACCGGGTCCGACTACTGCGCGGGCGACACGTCTACACCTATGCGACGCTGCGGGCGCTCGCGGCGTGGCGCCCCGCGCGGTTCACCGTCACCGTGGACGACGCGAAGCCCCGTGAGCTGCACGGCTACACGGTGGCGGCGGCGAACTCGGCCTGCTACGGCGGCGGGATGCGGTTCGCCCCGAACGCCGACCTCACCGACGGTCTCGTCGAGGTGGTGCTGGTCGCGGACGCCCCGAGGCGGACCTTCCTGATGTTGTTTCCCCGCGTGTTCACCGGACGGCACGTGCACACCCGCCACGTCGAGGTGCTGCGCGGCCGTGAGGTGCGCATCGCCGCCGACCGGCCGTTCGACGTCTACGCCGACGGCGATCCGCTCGCCCCCCTGCCCGCCCGCATCGTGGTCCGCCCGCGCGCCCTGCGCCTGCTCGTCCCGTCCGGGCACGGTGTCGGCGACAGCGGTGTCGGCGACAGCGGTGTCGGCGACACGGATGCCGGACACGGGAGCACGGGCGAGGCCGGCGACGGCGTCAGTGGGGGTCGTCCGGGCCGGGGTCCGAGCGACGGGCGGGGGTGAACTCGGGGCTGGCGTGGTAGTCGATGGAGCCGGCGGCCTGGGGGTGGTGGACGTCGAAGGCGGGGCGTTCGGAGCGGATCCGGGGCAGCACGGTGAAGTTGTGTCGCGGGGGCGGGCAGGAGGTGGCCCATTCCAGCGAGTTTCCGAAGCCCCACGGATCGTCGACGGTCGCGAGCGCGCCGCGGCGGTAGGAATGCCACAGGTTGTACAGGAACGGCAGCGTGGACATGGCCAGCAGGAACGAGCCGGCGGTCGACACCGTGTTCAAGGTGGTGAAACCGTCGTCCGGACCGTAGTCGGCGTACCGCCGCGGCATGCCGCGCAGACCCAGCCAGTGCTGCACCAGGAACGTGGCGTGGAAGCCGAAGAAGACCGTCCAGAAATGAACCTTGCCGAGCCGGTCGTCCATCATCCGGCCGGTGGCCTTGGGAAACCAGAAGTAGGTGCCGCCGAACGCGGCGAACACCACCGTGCCGAACACGACGTAGTGGAAGTGGGCGACGACGAAGTAGCTGTCGCTGACGTGGAAGTCGATGGGTGGGTTGGCCAGCAGGACACCGGTCAGCCCGCCGAACAGGAACGTGACGAGGAAACCGACGGCGAACAGCATCGGCGTCTCGAAGGTGAGATGTCCACGCCACATCGTGCCGACCCAGTTGAAGAACTTGATCCCGGTCGGCACCGCGATGAGGAACGACAGGAAGGCGAAGAACGGCAGCAGCACCGCCCCGGTGACGTACATGTGGTGCGCCCACACGGCCACCGACAGCGCCCCGATGCCGATGGTGGCGAACACCAGGCCCTTGTAGCCGAACAGCGGCTTGCGGGAGAACACCGGCAGGATCTCGCTGATGATCCCGAAAAACGGCAGGGCGATGATGTAGACCTCGGGATGGCCGAAGAACCAGAACAGGTGTTGCCAGAGCACGGCGCCGCCGTTGCCGGCGTCGAACACGTGTGCGCCGAACCGGCGGTCGGCCTCCAACGACAGCAGCTGCGCGGCCAGCACCGGGAAAGCGATCAGCACCAGGATGGACGTCACCAGGAACGTCCAGCAGAACATCGACAGCCGGAACATCGTCATGCCCGGCGCCCGCAGGCACAGAATCGTGGTGACCATGTTGACGCCGCCGAGGATCGTGCCGAGCCCGGACACGACGAGCCCGAGGATCCACAGGTCGGCGCCGGGCAGCGGGGAGTAGGCCCTGCTGTTGAGCGGGGAGTAGGCGAACCAGCCGAAGTCGGCGGCCCCGTCCGGGGTGAGGAATCCCGAGATGACGACGAGCCCACCGAACAGGAAAAGCCAGTACGACAGGGCGTTCAGCCGGGGGAAGGCCACATCCGGCGCGCCGATCTGCAGCGGCACCAGCAGGTTCGCGAAGGCGAAGGCCAGCGGCGTCGCGAACAGCAGCAGCATGATCGTGCCGTGGATGGTGAACAGCTGGTTGTACTGCTCGTTGGAGAAGAACTGCAGCCCCGGCCGGGCGAGCTCGGAGCGCATCATGACCGCGAGCACTCCGGCGAACAGGAAGAATCCCAGCGAGGTCACGAAGTACATGACCGCGATGTCCTTGTGGGAGGTCGTACGCAGATAGGCGAGCAGGTTCGGCCGCGGCCGGCTGTGGGCCGCGACGATCTGCTCCGGGGTGGAAAGGGTGGCCGGGCCCGGATTGCGCGGCTCCTCGACGATCGTCACGCTCGGCTCCCCGGAGTTGGACTGTCGCAACAGTCCGCAAGCCTAGCGTGACGAAGGGTGTTCGGCCGGTGTCTGGTGGGCGGGCCGGGTCAGGCCGAGTGAGCGGTCGCCTGGCCGTCCTCGACGATCCAGGTGGCGTCGGTGGTGACGGGCGAGTCGGGTCGGTCGGAGTCGGCGACGATGCGTTGGTCGGCGCGGCACTGCGTCGGGGTCACCCGGAACCGGGTGTAGCCACGCCGGTCACCGCGGAAATAGCGGACGTGCGGGTTGAACCGGGCGTTGTTCTCGCGGACGAACTCGTCGCTGACCAGGAAGAACGCCGAGCTGATCGAGGTGCAGACGAACTCGGTGGCGATCGCCGGGGTGTCCGGCTGGTCGAAGTCGACCCGCAGGTCGTTCACCCACGCGCAGTGCAGGTCACCGGAGAGCACGACGGGGTTGCGCACCCCGCTGTCGCGCACGTTGGTGAGGATGCGTCGCCGGTACGGCCGGTAGCCGTCGTTCTGGTCGAGGTTGGTCAGGATCTCCCCGCCACCCGTGGGCAGCAGGCCGTCGAGCTGGGCCATCATCGTCTGCTGGGCGATCAAATTCCACCGGGTACGGGACGCGGCCAGGCCATCGCGCAGCCAGCGTTCCTGGTCGGCGCCGGCCATCGTCCCGGTGACGTTGGCCCGGCCGAGTTCGGCCGGGCCGATCGCGGAGGCGAAGTCGCCGGGGGTGCGGGTGCGGTACTGGCGGGTGTCCATCACGTTGAACGTGGCCAGGCTGCCGAACGTGAGTCGACGGTAGATCTTCAGGCTGGGCGAGCCGGGGTCGAGCTCGGCTCGGATCGGCATGTGCTC
Source organism: Frankia sp. R82 (assembly GCF_023716925.1). GTDB lineage: Bacteria > Actinomycetota > Actinomycetes > Frankiales > Frankiaceae > Frankia. Next base: position 1,394 of record NZ_JAMQQG010000066.1, on the reverse strand, counting down.
GTAGTAGGCCTGGTAGGCGGCGGCCCGCTGGCGGGCGAACTGGGCCTGGTCCTGGTGCTTCGCCCCGAGGTCGCCGGGCTCGTCGACCAGGCCCGCGTAGTTGTTCTCGACCTCGTGGTCGTCCCAGGTCACCACCCAGGGGGCCACGTGGTGGGCGGCCTGCAGCGCCGGGTCGGCCTTGTACTGGCCGTAGCGGTTGCGGTAGTCGGCGAGGGTCTGCAGCTGGTCGAGGCCCGGGGTCTGCGGGGTGGTGTGGCGCCGGTCGGGGAAGCGGCTGTCCGGGTCGTACTCGTAGATGTAGTCCCCGACGTGCACGACCAGGTCCGGATGGTCGGCGGCGATCGCGTCGAACGCCGGCCAGTAGCCGTTCTGGAAGTCCTGGCAGGACACCAGTGCGAAGTTCAGTGCCCCGCTGGCCGCCGCGGCCCCGCCGGACGCCGGGGCCGCGGCCGTGCGGGTGCGGCCCACGGGGCTGAGCACCGTCCCGGCGCGGAACCGGTAGTAGTAGTCCCGCCCTGGCTCCAGCCCGCGGACGTCGACATGCACCGAGTGCGCGAACGCCGCCTGTGCGGTCTGCGTGCCGGCGCGCACCACCGAGGCGAACCGCTCGTCGGTCGCGATCTGCCAGTCGACGGGGACGTCGCGCGAGGGCATCCCCCCGCCCTGCGTCGGCTTCGGCGCGAGGCGGGTCCACAGGATCACCCCGTCCGGCAGGGGGTCACCGCTGGCCACGCCGAGCGCGAACACCCCGTCCGACACCCCCGGCACGGGCGTCGGCGCCCGCAGGGTCGGCGCCGGGGACGGGTTCGGCCCCTCCGACGTGCCGCAGGCCGCAAGACCGAGTCCGCCGAGCGCCGCCGCGCCACCTACTCCCAGCCCGGCGAGCAGCACCGACCGGCGATGCGGCCGTTGGTCACGGGTGGCGGAGGGGACAACGACACGATCACGGCTCACAGTTTTGGGAGCGTAGCCGCCCTGCCTGCCGCCCGGTGGACCGCATCGTCCGGGCGCGTTGTTTCTTCGACTGTTCTTTGCTTTTTGTTGCACCCTGTCGTGTTTGCCGGACATTTCCGACGAGCGAGCCGCCATCGGGTGGGCATTGGCGAACGCCGAGGCCCACGCCGGCGGTCAGGACAGGGGGACCTCGCTGCGGTTGGGGTCGCGCAGGTCGGTGCCGGCGGCCAGCCAGCGTTGGTGCAGGGCTTCCGGTCCGTGGACGCGCTTGTAGGCGGCCTCGTTCGTCGTCATCGGCAACAACGGGAGGAAACGCACCGGTGCCGCCCCGGTCGGTGCCGCCCCGGTCGGTGCCGCCCCGGTCGGTGCCGCCCCGGTCGGTGCCGCCCCGGTCGGTGCCGCCCCGGTCGGTGCCGCCCCGGTCGGTGCCGCCCCGGTCG
>NZ_JAMQQG010000065.1 GCF_023716925.1 Frankia sp. R82 | reverse complement strand
GGTCCGGCCCGGATGGCCGGCCCGCGCCGCGGCTCGCAGTTCCCGCAGCCGGCGCGGCAGCAGGCCGCCGCGCGCGGGCGCACCGGATGGCGGCGAACCGGACGAGGGTGCGCCGGCTGAAGCCGGCCCGGACGGCGAGACCCCCGGCGGAGAGACACCCGGCGGAGAGGCACCGGCCGGAGAGGCCGCGGGACCGGCCGCGGGCGTGCCGGAGCCAGCCACGGGGTCGGCCGCAGAGGCAGCCACCGAGGCAGCCACCGAGGCAGCCGCAGCAGAACGTGCCCGCACCGACACACGGCCGAGTCCTGCGACCCGCTTCACCCGCGCTCCCTCCCGGCACCGTCCGTGCGGCGCCGCCGACCCGCTGCGCGGACCCTGCTGCCCGCCCGCTGTGTGAGCCTGGCGTCCGCCCGCCGCGCGGGAGATGTCGCCATCGTGCCGTACCAGCCTCGCCGACGGGAGCGGCGGGGCGCGAAACCCGACAATTCACGGCGGTCGCGGGCGGTGTACCGGCCACGGAGGGTCTGCCGGCGGGGTCCGGGCCCGACCGTGACGTGCGAGACTGGGCCTCGGTGTGAGCCGCGTCGACTGGCGCCGGCCAACGTCCGAACAAGCTGCGAGCCGACGCGCAAGCGGCAAGCTGAGAGGAACCGGGTGCCCAACAATCTCACCCGCGACGAGGCGCGCGAGCGCGCCCGCCTGCTCAACGTGGCGTCCTACGACGTCGAACTCGACCTGACGACGGGCCCGGAGCACTTCCGCACGTCGACGCGGGTCATCTTCACCAGCACCGAGCCGGGGGCGTCGACGTTCATCGAGCTCGCGGCCGCCGGCCTCGACGAGGTCGTGCTCAACGGCCGGGCGCTCGACCCCGCCGACGTCTTCGACGGGGAGCGGATCCGCCTCGACGGCCTCGCCGAGGCCAACAACCTGCGCGTCGTCGGCACCGGCGTCTACTCGCGCACCGGCGAGGGGCTGCACCGGTTCGTCGACCCGGTGGACGACGCGGTCTACCTCTACACCCAGTTCGAGACGTACGACGCGCACCGGATGTACGCCTGTTTTGACCAGCCCGACCTCAAGGCCACGTTCACCCTGACGGTGACGGTGCCGGCCGACTGGTCGGCGATCTCGGGTGGCGCGGTGGCCGCGACCGCCGAGGCTGCCCTCGGGGTGCGCACGATCCGTTTCCTCGAGACGCCGGTGATGTCGACCTACATCACGGCCCTGGTCGCCGGCCCGTACCACGAGGTGCGCGACCACCATGACGGCATCGACCTGGGGCTGTTCTGCCGCCGTTCGCTGGCCGAACACCTCGACCCCGGCGAGCTGTTCGAGATCACCAAGGCCGGCTTCGACTTCTACCACCGGGTGTTCGACTACCGCTACCCGTTCGGCAAGTACGACCAGTTGTTCGTGCCGGAGTTCAACGCGGGTGCGATGGAGAACGCCGGCTGCGTCACCTTCCTGGAGGAGTACGTCTTCCGGGCGAAGGTGACCGAGGCCCGTCGCGAGCGGCGCGCCGAGACGATCCTGCACGAGATGGCGCACATGTGGTTCGGCGATCTGGTCACCATGCGCTGGTGGGACGACCTGTGGCTGAACGAGTCGTTCGCGACCTACATGTCGGTGCTGGCGCAGGTCACCTCCACCCGGTTCACCAACGGGTGGACGACGTTCGCCAACGCCGAGAAGGGCTGGGCATACCGCCAGGACCAGCTCTCCTCGACCCATCCGATCGTCGCCGACGCCCCCGACATGGACGCGGTGCGCACCAACTTCGACGGCATCACCTACGCCAAGGGCGCGAGCGTGCTCAAGCAGCTCGTCGCCTGGGTCGGCCAGGAGGAGTTCCTCGCCGGCCTGCGGTCGTACTTCCGCCGCTACGAGTACGCGAACACGTCGCTGCGGGACCTGCTCGACGAGCTGGAGAACGCCTCCGGGCGCGATCTGTCCGCCTGGTCGGGCGCCTGGCTGGAAACAACCGGCGTCAACACGCTGCGCCCACGGTTCTCCACCGACTCCTCGGGTCTGTTCACCTCGTTCGACGTCGTGCAGGAGCCGGCCAGCGCCCCGCCGACCGCGTCGCGCACGTTGCGCCCGCACCGCCTGGCCATCGGTCTGTACGACCGGGACGCCCACGGTGCGCTGGTCCGGCGGGAGCGGGTCGAGCTCGACGTCACCGGCGAGCTCACCGAGGTGCCGAAGATCGTCGGAGCCCGCCAGCCGGATCTGGTGCTGCTCAACGACGACGACCTCACCTTCGCCAAGGTCCGCCTCGACCCGCGGTCGCTGGCCACCCTGGTCGAGTCGATCGGGTCGATCACCCAGAGTCTGCCCCGGACGCTGTGCTGGGCGGCGGCGTGGGACATGACCCGCGACGCGGAACTGGCCGCCCGGGACTACGTCCGCCTCGTGCTGTCCGGGGTGAGCGCCGAGGACGACATCGGCGTGGTGCAGTCGCTGCTGGCCAAGGCGGACCTCACCATCGACGCCTACGGCGACCCGGCGAACCGGGCCGCGGCGCTGCGCTCGCTCACCGAGCGGGCCGAGGAGCTGGCCCGCGCCGCCGCGCCGGGCAGTGACCTGCAGCTGGTGTTCACCACGACGTTCGCCCGGGCGGAGAACCCCGAGCAGGTCGCCCGGGTGCGGGCCCTGTTCGAGGGCACCGACGTCCTGGACGGTCTGGTGGTCGACACCGAGCTGCGCTGGACGCTGCTCACCCAGCTGGTCGCCCGCGGGGTGTACGGCGACGCCGAGATCGACGCGGAGCTCGCCCGCGACCGCACCGCCACCGGCGAGAAGCGCGCCGCGACCGCCCGCGCGGCCCGGCCCACCGCCGAGGCGAAGGCCGCGGCCTGGTCGGCGGTGATGGACTCGGCGACCCTGTCGAACCATCTGGCCGTGGCGACGATGAGCGGGTTCTGGATCTCCGACCAGCAGGAGATCACCCGGCCCTACGTGGACCGGTTCTTCGCCGAGATCGGCGACATCTGGACGTCGCGCAGCTTCGACACGGCCGCGACGATCAGCCAGATGCTGTTCCCGTCGTCGGTCATCTCCCCCGAGACGGTGGCGAAGGTCGACGCCTACCTGGCCGAGCGCGACCCGACCCCGCCGCTGCGCCGCGCCCTGCTCGAGGGCCGCGACGGCCTGGTCCGCGCGCTCGCGGCCCGAGCGAAGGACACCGCTGCAGCAGCGGAATAGCCCGCCCTGACCAGGTGACTGATGGTCGGCGGGAAGCCGTCCGTCCGGGTCCCGCAGGTTCGTCCCGATGGGGGTGGGCCTGCGGGACGGCCGGGTGGGCTGCCTGTCTCAGTGCCTGGCCGGACTACCCGCCGAGGCTGAGGAGGAGGACGGGCGCAGGGCCGCCGGGGTGGTGGCGACGGGGCCGGCGGCCTCGGCGAGCTGGCGGATGCCGGAGGTCAGGCCGCCGACCAGGTCGCCGAGGGAGAAGCTGGACGTCATCGAGAGCGCCGCGAGGTTCGAGGCGGCGTTGCTGATCCGTTTGCGGGCCGCCGGGGTGGTCGAGATCCGCAGGATCCGCTGTCCCGGCGAGACCACGATCAGGACGGCCGGCTCCCGCGCCGGGTCGGCCACCAGGGTGGACAGGGTCCGCTCGGCGGCCAGGCGTGCGTCGCCGCGCATCGCGCCGACCCGCAGGGTGAACGGGATGCCGCTGTGCTTCTCGGCCTGTTCCAGCGCCCGGTCCAGCCGTTCGAGCTGCTCGGGGCTGAACGCCTCACCAGTTGCCACTGGCTCCACCTGCTCCCGGCACCGCTTTCTCCTCGCGGGCGCCCTCGAGCTCCTCGGGACGGGTGCCGACCCAGACGTCGTCGTGCTCCCAGGCCTGGCCCGGCCGGTAGCGGGCCGGGCCGCCGCGGCGGCTCGACCACGCGGCCAGCAGGATCGCGATGAGGAATCCGCCGACGATGGTGCCGCCGTAGATACCCCAGGTCTGCAGGACCGTCAACGGGTCGGGGTTGTACCTCGTCCCGATCTCTGCGGCCGACGCCGTCGCGGCGAACACCGCAACGGTGAACATCGCAAGGCCGGCGACCGTGAGCACCCGGCGGGATGCGGCGCCCCTGGGCCGCGGTGGACGTGGAGTCACGCAGCGAAGGTTACCGGGAAGTGGTGCCCGGGTCCTCCGACAGGGGTACCTCCCGACCCCGACCGGTGGTGAGTTCGGACTCTCCCTCCCCGGCGCCCACCCCGACCTCGGCGCCCGCCCGGACCTCGGCGCCGCCCCGGACCTCGTTGAGCAGCGCCCCCAGCCGGGCCACGGCCGGTTCGGCCAGCAGCCGTTCGAGGGTGACCTCCGCGCCCTCGCCGTCGCGCACCGGCAGCCGCCAGTTCGGGTAGGCATCGGTCGTGCCGGGCAGGTTCGGCTGGTGCCGATCGCCGAGTGCGTCGCCGGGTGCGGCGAGCACGACCTGACACGGCGAGCGCACCAGCAGCCGGTGCATACCCAGCACGTAGTCGTCGAGTTCCGCCGGTGGGAACGCCTCCCCCACCCCGGGTGATGCCGGCATGGCCGGCGGCACGGACCCGGCCGGCTCCCCCACCGCGGGCGGCACGGCGCCAGCACCAGCCGGGTCCACGGGCGCGGGCCTCGGGCCAGAGGAGCTCGCGTCAGGAGAGCTCGGGTCGCGGGAGAGCAGGCCCTCGGTGCGCAGCAGGGCCAGCAGAGCGTCCCGGTCGGCCTGCCACGCCTCGGCCTCGGCCTGTTCGGAGCGGCCGAGCAGGCCCAGGCTCGCCCGCAGGCGCACATGCTCGCCCTCCAGGTAGCCGGCGGCCGTCGGCAGGTCATGGGTGGTGAGGCTGGCCATGGTGGCGGCCCGGTAGCGGGCCGGCGGCCGGGGGTTGCCGTCGGCGTCCTGCTCGAACCACAGCACCGAGGAGCCGAGCACGCCGGCCGCGTCCAGCGTCGTGGCCATGGACGGTTCGACGGTGCCCAGATCCTCACCGACGACGAGCGCGTCGGCCCGCGCGGCCTCGAGCGCGATGAGTCCGAGCATCGCCCGCGCGTCATAGCGGACGTAGGTGCCGCGGGCGGCGCCGGCGCCCCGCGGGATCCACCACAGTCGGAACAGCCCGAGAATATGGTCCACCCGCAGTCCGCCACCGCGGCGCAGCACCGCGGCGACCATCTGCCGCAGCGGCGCATAGCCGGCCTCGGCCAGCGCCTGCGGTCGCCAGGGCGGCAGCCCCCAGTCCTGACCCTGCTGGTTGAACGAGTCCGGCGGCGCACCCACGGTCGCTTCCACGGCGAGAACGTCCTGCAGCGCCCAGGCATCGGCGCCGCCCGCATCGACGCCGACGGCCAGGTCGTGCACGATGCCGGCCGCCATCCCGGCGGCACGGGCCGTGGCCTGTGCGGCGGCGAGCTGTTCGTCGCAGCGACGTTGCAGCCAGCTGTGGAAGGCGATCCGCTCGGCGAGTTCGACCCGGGCGGCGGCCACGGCGGGGGTGTTCGGCCGGGCGAGCTCCACCGGCCAGGCCCGCCAGTCCGGCCCGTGCCGTTCGGCGAGCGCGCACCAGGTGGCGAAGTCCGCAAGATCCGCCTCGGCATCGCCCGCATCGACGCGGGCCGCCGGGCCGCCGTCTGCCGCGGAGCCAGCAGGAACGGACGAGCCAGCAGAGACGGCGGGATCGGCGGGACGGGTGGTGGCGAACAGCAGTTCCAGGGCGGCGAGCTTGGCCTGCCACACGGCGTTGCGGTCGAGCAGACCGCCGGGGCGGCCTTCGCGGCGGGCCCGGGCGGCCAGATCGTCGACCGCGGACCGGGTGCGGGCGTCGGCCCGGGCGTACTCGGGGGTGGCCTGCGGACGCAGGTACAGGGGCGCGGCGAAGCGCCGGCTGACCGGCGAGTACGGCGAGTCGGCGACCGGCAGGGTCGGTGCGGCGGCGTGCAGCGGATTGACCAGCAGCACGTCGGCTCCGGCCGCGCCGGACCAGGCGGCCAGTTCGGCGAGGTCGCTGTAGTCACCCATGCCCCAGCCCTGTGCCGAGCGCAGGGCGTAGAGCTGGATCATCCATCCCCACGCCCGCCAGTGCGGCCCGCGCTCCCGCAGGGCCGCCGGCCCCGGCACCACGTCCGGCACGGCGATGACCGGGCAGCGCAACCGGCGGTCCCCGGCCCTGACCCACAGGACATGATCGCCCAGCGGCAGTCCGGCCGGCAGGGAGATCAGCCGGGCCGCCCACGGCGCACCGTCGAGCTCTCGCCGTTGCCGTGGGGCACCCGGTGGCGCCAGCGCCACCCGTGCGCCGGACTCCAGCTCCACCTCGGCGTGGACGTCCACGCCGACCGGCAGGTACACCGTGACCGGGTCCGGCGTGGTCGCGGACACGACGGCGCAGGGCGGCAGGTGTCGACGCCACCGGGTGTCATGCAGGTGGGCGAGGGCGGCGCCCGGGTCGCTCGGGTCGACCCCGAGCAGGCCCAGTACCGCGCGGACGGTGTCCGCGGCGATGTGCACCGGCTGGTCCCCGGCGTCGGTGTACCTCACCGCCACGCCGCAGGCCTCGGCCAACGCGACCAGATCGGCCGGAAGGGCGGATTCGACCGCAAGGGCCGGGTCGGTCGGGGTCTCCGGGCTGGTCGGGGTCTCCGGGCTGGTCGGGGCTGCGGGTGCAGGGCGGGCTGGGGGTCGGGGGGCGGCGTCGTCTGGGCTCACACCGGAGGATTCTCGCCTCGGCCCGATGAGGCGTCGCCCCCCTGCCCGGGCTGGGGCGGCTCGAGCACCGGTCGGCTCCATGGCGAAAGCCGGTCCGACCGGCCCGGAGCGGGTGGGCTGGTCAGGGGCAGGCCGGGCGCGGACGGCCCGGGGGCAGGCGGCGCAGGGGGGAACGGCGCGAGGACGGGGACCCCCGGGACGGGCGGGGTGTAGGCGTCCTGGAGGTCGAAGGCCGAGGCAGGCCCGGCGGGCGGTAGCCACATCCGCAGCCGGGCGCCACCGCCGGGGGCGGACTCGGCCCGCACCCAGCCGCCGTGGGTGGCCACCGCGTCGGCGACGATGGCCAGGCCCAGGCCCGAGCCGGGCAGTCCACGGGCGGAGGTGGCCCGGTAGAACCGGTCGAAGACCTGTACCTGGTCCTCGGGCGCGATCCCGGGTCCCTCGTCGGTCACGGTGACCTCGGTGCCCTGGCAACGGATGCGCACGACCGAGGTGGGCGGGGAGAACTTCACGGCGTTGTCCAGCAGGTTCGTCACGGCGCGTTCCAGCAGGTTCGCCCGGCCGTTGACCGCATGCCAACCCGCGACACCGACACCGACACCGACACCGACGGCCGATCCGACGGCTGGTCCGGCGGTGGGATCGGCACCGTCCCCGTCGATCTCGACCTCGATGAGGATGCCCTTGCCGTTGGCCCGTCGCCGGGCCCGTTCGGCGGCGGCCCGGACGATGTCGGCCAGGTCGAGTCGTTCCACCTCGTCGGCGGGAACCTCGTCCCGGGCGAGTTCGACGAGCTCGCTGACCAGGCCGGACAGTTCACGCATCTGGGCGTCCACGTCGCGCAGCAGGGCCTGGCGGTCGGCCGCGGGCAGGGCGCGGTGCGGGTTGGCCTCGGCTCGCAGCAGCAGCTCGATGTTGGTGCGCAGGCTGGTCAGGGGGGTGCGCAGCTCGTGGCTGGCATCGTCGACCAGCTGGCGCTGGCGGGCCCGGGAGGCTTCCAGCGCCCGCAGCATGCTGTTGAGGCTTTCGGCCAGCCGGGCGATCTCGTCGGTGCCGATGACCGGGATCAGGGCGGACAGGTTCTGCGTGCGGGCGACCTCCTCGGCGGCGGCCGCCGCGGCGTCGACGGGTTTGAGCGCGGCCCGCGCGACGATCCGCCCGGCGAGAGCCGAACCCACCACCCCGACCACGCCGACGACGAGCAGCACCAGTCCGAGGTCGCGCAGCGTGCGGTCGACGTCGGTGGTGGGCCGGGCCAGCTGCAGGGCGGCGGCGACCGCGGGGCGTTGCAACGGGACGGTGACCAGCCGGTAGGACTGGCCGGCCACGGTGATGGTGTGCAGGTTCTGGGTGCGCGCCCGGCGGGCGACCTCGGCGTCGGCGACGCTCACCGGCAGCGGCACCCGGTTCCAGGGCGAAACCGCGTTTTCCAGCGGGTTGCCGGCGGCGTCGAGGAACTGGCCCTCCAGGCCGAAGCTGAAGGCCTGCACGCCGCTGCCGAGCGCGTTGGTCTGGATCGTGTCCGCCGACGCCTGGGCCTGTTCGACGAGCTGGTCGTCGATGGCGTTGTTCAGCACGATGCTGGTGGCGCCCAGCGACACCCCGGCGACCACCGCCACCGCCGCGGCCACCGCCATCCCGACCAGCAGCGCGAGGCGGGCCCGCAGCGTCAGGCGTCCCAACGGCGAGGACGGGCGAAGCGCCGAAGGCTGCCCGGCCCCGAACCGGCGGGCGAACCTCTTGTCCGCCGATCGCCCACGCCCGGCGGTGCCGGCGGCAGACGGCCCGTCGAGCCCGACCTGACCGAAACCTGGCTGGCCGAAACCCGGCTGGCCGGGCGGGATCGGCCGTCCCCAGGCCGGTGCGGGAACGGCGCCCGGGGAGGGCGCCGCGCTCACGTACGGTCCCCCGAGGGCTCGCGCAGCACATAGCCCACACCGCGGACGGTGTGCAGCAACCGCGGCTCGCCGCCCGCCTCCAGCTTGCGGCGCAGATAGCTCACGAAGACCTCGAGCGAGTTCGAGGTGGGGCCGAAGTCGTACCCCCAGACCCGCTCCATGATCGTTGAACGGGACAGGACCTGCCGCGGGTGACCGAGGAACAGCTCCAACAGCTCGAACTCCGTCTTGGTCAGGGTCAGCTCCCGCTCGCCGCGGTGCACCTGCCGGCTGACCTGGTCGAGGGCGACCCCGCCGTAGGACAGGACGCCGCCCGGCAGGGCACCTGACGATCCGGCCCCGCCGGAGGCGACGCTGGTCGCCCGGGCCGCGAGCGCCGCCCGGCGGATCAGCGCCCGCAGCCGGGCGAACAGTTCCTCGAGGGCGAACGGTTTGACCAGGTAGTCGTCAGCCCCGACGTCCAGCCCGCTGACCCGATCGGCCAGGCCGTCCCGGGCGGTGAGCATGAGCACCGGGACATCGTCGCCGCGGGCACGCAGCTGGCGGCAGGTCTCCAGCCCGTCCATCCGGGGCATCATGACATCGAGGATGACGATGTCGGGCTGGTCACGCTGGACCGCCGCGAGCGCGTCGAGGCCGTCGCCGGCCGTGGCCACCTCGTAGCCCTCGAACCGCAGCGAACGCTCCAGGGATTCCCGCACGGCCGCGTCGTCGTCCACCACCAGTACTCGCACGGTCCCAGTCTGCCCCCGCGGTCCGGGCCTGCGGCAATCCGCCGACCCGTCTCAGCAACACCTTTCGCGGTCTTCAGGCGGGCTTCAGCCCCGGACGACCCCCGGGTAACCCGGTCGTGACCCCGGATCCGGTACCACGACCGGGCGCCGCGGCCGGTCCGCTCAGATGCGGGACGTGCTCGGCGGGTCGATCCGCGGCCGGGGAACGTCCTCGGTGATGTCCGTCGAACCGGATCCGCCGGAACCGGCGGGCTGCGGCATGTCCTCGTCCGCCTCGTCGGCCGCGGTCGACTCCTCCTCGTCATCGTCGACGACGGTGACCTCGCTGCGCTGGACCGACCCGAGCGCGATGCCCTCACGGCTCAGCGCGTTGCGAACCCGCTCGCGCAGCTCGCGGGCGACGTCCCACTGTTTGAGCGGCAGGGTCTTGATCGCCACCCGCAGGGTGTAGCCGTCCGCGGTCATCGTCTCCATGCCCCACACCTCGGGCGCGTCGAGGATGACCGCGCTCCACTCGGCGTCCGACCACAGGCTGTCGGCGGTCCGGGCGAGCACCCGCTTGGCGGCCTCGACCTCGGTGTCGTAGTCGAGCGGAACGTCGAGCACGGTGCGGGCCCACTGCTGACTCTTGTTCCCGATCCGGGTGATCTCGCCATTGCGGACATACCAGACCGTGCCCTCCACGTCGCGCAAACGAGTCATGCGCAGGCTGACCGCCTCGACGGTGCCGGACACCGCGCCCACGTCGATGACATCCCCGACGCCGTACTGGTCCTCCAGCAGCATGAACATCCCCGACAGGAAGTCACGTACCAGGTTCTGGGCGCCGAATCCGACCGCGATTCCCAGCACTCCGGCGCTGGCGACGATCGGGGCGAGATTGATGCCCAGCTCGCCGAGGATGCTCAGAAATGCCAATCCGAACACGAAGACAGAGGTCACGCTGCGCAGCAGTGAACCGACTGTGGCGGCCCGCTGGCGGCGCCTTTCCATCAGGACGGTCGGATCACCGAACGCGCCGAGCAGCGTCCCGGCGCGCATCCCGCGAAACAGCCCGCCACCGTTGCCCGATCCGGCCCGTTCCGAGGTCCGGCGAATGAACCGGTGCAGCATCGCACGCACCAGGAAGGCAATGATCAGAATCAGCACGATGCGGATCGGAGTGCCGAGGAAGACCTCCGCCCCCGCGGCCAGGTAGTTGCTGTGCGTGGTGTTGTAGACGGTGCGGCACAACAGGCCGGGGTTGGTGCCGCAGGCGTCCCGCACGGCGTTCGCCACGCCCGCCAGCGAGACCAGCGGATCCGTGCTGACCGACGGACTGGGAGTGGGCACCGCGGTGACCGTCGCCGCCACGGTGGCAGGCGTGGCGGCGACGGTGGGGCTGGGCGAGCCGGACAGGAGCATGCCCAGTCCGGGAACGAGCGGGGCGGCCAGCAGGGACGAGGCGGGCGTCACGACGTGGGTCGACCTTCCTGTGCTGAGCTGACGGATGTCGCGCCGGTTCCCCGGGAGACGGCGATCAGCGATCAGTCTCGCCGATGGCGACCGCCCGCCGGCGCCCTACCCCCCGCGTAGGCGCCCTGACACCGATTCGGCCGCCATCGGGACCACGGTCGGCAAACCGTGGACGCTGAGTAACCAACATCCCGCCCAATGATCGGCGGAGAGTGACAAACGCCACCAGATATGTGCAGCGCCACGGCCCAAAACCCGATGACCATGCAAACACGCTCGCGTTCTGCCGCCGAAGACGGTTGACTGTCCATTGTCACCGGAGACGCTGGGCAGATCGGCCCGTAAAGGGCCCTCGGTGGGCAGGAGGTCGGCGCGTGGCAGAGGCGCTCGTTCTCAATGCCACGTACGAGCCTCTGTGCGTGGTGTCGCAAAGGCGCGCGCTCGTCCTGGTCCTCACGGACAAGGCCGTCATGGTCGAGTCCGCCGGCCAGGTTCTTCGGTCCGCGGCAACATCGGTCGATGTTCCCGTCGTGGTGCGGTTAGCCCGGTTCGTGCGGGTGCCCTATCGCTCCCAGGTTCCCCTCACCCGCAAGGGCGTGCTGGCCCGTGACCACCATCGGTGTGTCTACTGCAACGCGCCGGCAACATCACTCGACCACGTGATTCCCCGTTCCCGCGGGGGTCTGCACGTATGGGAGAACGTCGTGGCGGCCTGCGGTCGCTGCAACCACGTCAAAGCCGACCGGGCTGTCGCCGATCTCGGCTGGCGGCTTCGCACGGCGCCTCGAGCGCCGAGCGGAGCCGCCTGGCGCATTCTGGGCTCCCGCCGGATGGATCCGCGCTGGTCGGCGTACCTGAGCGCGGACGTGACGGAGGCCGCCTCGGCGTGAGGCACCTCGCCGCGCCGGCCCGGGATTTTCGCTCCCGGCGCGGGGCAGGTAGCTGGGGTGCGCATTCTGGTGACCGGTGCGACCGGGTACATCGGCGGCCGGCTGGCCCCTCGTCTGCTCGACCGTGGCCATGACGTCCGGGCCATGACCCGCGATCCGGCCCGGCTGCGCGGCATCTCCTGGGCCGCACGAGCCGAGGTCGTCCGCGCCGACGCCCGCGAGCCGGAGACGCTCGGCCCGGCCCTAGCCCGGGTGGACGTCGCCTACTATCTCATCCACTCGATCGACGGTGGCGGAGATTTCTCCGCGGTGGACCGGCAGGCCGCGACCGCCTTCGCCGCCGCCTGCCGTGCGGCCGGCGTGCGGCGCATCATCTACCTCGGCGGCCTCGGCCCCCTCAGCGGCGCCGGCGGCGCCGGCTCCACCGGCGACACCGCCCTGGCCGGCGAGCCAGCCGGTCGGGACGGTCGGCTGTCGGAGCATCTGAGTTCACGCCACGAGGTGGCCCGCATCCTGCTCGACTCGGGCGTGCCCACCCTCGTCCTGCGGGCCGCGGTGATCATCGGCAGCGGCAGTGCCTCGTTCGAGATGCTGCGCTATCTCACCGAGCGCCTGCCGATGATGCTCACCCCGCGCTGGGTGCGCACGAAGATCCAGCCGATCTCGGTGCGCGACGTCCTGCACTACCTGATCGGCGCGCTCGAGGTGCCTGCGGACGTCCACGGCTCGTTCGACCTCGGCGGACCGGACGTGTTGACCTACGCCGAGATGATGCAGCGCTTCGCCGCGGTCGACGGACTGCGCCCACGCATCATCCTTGGTGTTCCGATGCTCTCCCCTGGCCTGTCATCCCTGTGGGTCGGGCTGATCACCCCGGTGCCCAAGGACATCGCCCGGCCGCTGGTGCGCTCGCTGCGCACCGAGGTGGTGGTGCGCGACGGTGGGGCGGTGCGCCGACTCATCCCGGACCCGCCGGACGGCCTGATGACCTTCGAGGCCGCCGCCACGCACGCGCTGGCCCGGGTCCGCGAGCGTGGCGTGGAGACCCGCTGGTCGACGGCGGTCTGGCCGGGCAGGTCGAGCCGGTCGGGCGGTGCCGGCGACACGCTGCCACCGGGAGAACCCGCACCGACCGACCCGCAGTGGAGCGGTGGCGCGCTGTTCGTCGACGAGCGCGAAAGCCAGGTCGCCGCCGCGCCGGAGCGGTTGTGGCGGGTCATCGAGGGGATCGGCGGGGAGAACGGCTGGTACTCGTGGCCGCTGGCCTGGTCGGCCCGCGGTTGGCTGGACACCCTGGTCGGTGGGGTCGGCCCGCGGCGCGGACGGCGCGATCCGGCGTCGGTGAACGTCGGGGAGGCGCTGGACTTCTGGCGGGTCGAGGAGATCGAGCCCGGACGGCTGCTGCGCCTGCGTGCCGAGATGAAACTGCCCGGTGATGCCTGGCTGGAGCTGCGTGCCCTCCCCGGCAGGGGGAACCCGGCCGGCGCGGCGCTCTACCGCCAGCGGGCGGTGTTCCGGCCGCGTGGGCTGAGCGGGCAGCTCTACTGGTGGGCGGTCAGCCCGTTCCACGCCATCGTCTTCGGCGGCATGCTGCGCAACATCGTCCGCGCGGCCGAAAGCGCGGATTCCACCGCCCAACGGGCCGACAGCCGCACCCCACCCCGTTCCGCCTCCTGACCCACGGCGGGTCACACGCGGTACCGCCGCCCGACCTCCAGGAACAGGGGATGTCCGACCCGGAACGCACCCGCCGGTCAGGACCAGCCCCGTCCCTGCAGCGGCGGGCCGCCGGGTCGACGACCGCCCTCGGACGGACCGTCGGGAGCCCGGCCCTCAAGCTGTGGTGGCTGTGACGGTTGCGGACCGCCCGGTTCGGCGTTCGGGAGTTCGGTGTCGAACCAGACCCGCTTGCCGTTGGCCGTGGTCTCCACCCCCCACGCCATCGACAGCGCCTCGACGAGCAGCAGACCCCAGCCGGACTCGGGGTCCGGCCGGTTGCTCGCCGCCGCGCCGGGACGGGGCAGGTAGGCACCCTCGCGGTCCTCGACGCTGACCCGCAGCCGGCCGGGCTCCAGGAACGCGCGCAGCACCAGGTCGCTGCGCGCGTGCAGGACCGCGTTCGTCACGACCTCGCTGACCAGCAACGTCACGTCCTCGACGGCGGCGATGCCGTAGTCGAGCAGGACGGCGCGGATCGCCGTGCGGGCCTGTCCGGACGACGCGGCCACAGCGGGCAGGGAAAGCTCCAGCAGCGGCGGGTTCACCGCGAGCGTGGTCAGGACGACCAACGCCGTGTCGTCGTCGGTACGACTGGGCAGGTCGGCGGCGAGCAGGCAGCGTTCGAGCAGGGACCGGGCGGTCTCCTGGGCGGGACCCTCGCCGGTGCCGTCGACGACGTCCGGGCCGAACCAGCTGCGCACGGCGAACGAGCCGCCGCGGGGCCGGCGCCGCCGTTCGACGCCGCCGGCCCGCTGCCGTTCTCCATCGCCGCGGGGGTTCTGATGGGCGAC
>NZ_JAMQQG010000064.1 GCF_023716925.1 Frankia sp. R82 | reverse complement strand
CCGGACGGCCGGCGGCTCCCGGCGTGCCGGCCGCCGGCCGCCGGCCACCCGTCGGCACGCCGCCGCCCACGTTCCCTGTGCGGGCCGCGGTGGCCCACCCACGTCGCAGCAGCGAGGATGCGGCGCCGGCGCACGCCTCCGGGCGACCGCAGGCACGAGTATCCGCTGTGGCGTCCGGTCCGGATCACCAGCGCAGCGTCCTCGGTGACGACGGGATCGGCTTGGACGTCCTGCTCGCCGCTCGCCGTGACCTGGACGCACGGGCCGAGGACCTGCGCCGCCAGGCGGATCGCCTGCGCCGGGCCACCCGCCGCGTCCTCGCTCAGGACACCGCGACCTGACCCCGGGCCGCGGTCGGATCCGGCGGTTACCTGATCCGGCCGGCGGGCGGCTCGGTCAGTGCCGGGCTCTTCGATAGCTGGGGAGCAGGGTCTGGACGAGGGCGTCCGTCTCGGCCTCGGCCCGCCCGCCGCGGCGTGTCCCGGCGGTGCCGATCGTCCGGTACATCTCGGTAACCACCGCTTCCAACGTCCGCCGGTCACCGCGGGCGGCTACTGTCTGCAGCAGGTCGCGCCACAGCACCTGCGCGGTCGGCACCGCCCGCAGTCCCGTCCGGCAGGCGGCCATCGCCGTCATCGTGTCGCCGAAGTCGAGGGTGAGCCCGGCCAGGCGATGCGCGACGTCGATGACTCCCTCCCGGGTACCGCGCGCGATCGGACCGGCCGTGGCCCACCGGTACCGCTCGTCGGGGAGATTCGTCCACAGCGGGCCGCTGACCATGCGCAGCGCCGTGGTCAGGTCGGCCTCGGTGTCGCTGCCGGGCATGGCGGCCCGGTGGGTGTAGGCGACGAACAGTTCCCAGTCGCAGCGCACATCCGGACTCAGCCGCCAGCGTCCCTGCGGATCCGCGCTCAGCCGAGGCTGGCCGGTCGGATCGACACCCAGCCACCGTCCGGCGCGGGCCAGCGCGCCCGGCACGCCTGTACCGACGCCGGGCGCAGTAGTGCCGGTAACGGTGATCTCCTCAGCCAGGGTGCGTTCGTCGGCGCCTTCGCGATGTAGCGCGAGGTACACGACGAGTTCGGTGAGCAGATCCGTGTCCGTCACCGGCGGCCGGCCGGGTGCCTCCACGGTGGGCAGACCAAGTACCCGTACCTGGGCCTCACCCGTGGCCGCTGGCTCCTCGGCCGCGGACGCGACGGTGGGCGCGACCGAGGGGGCGGGTGTGGGTACAGCGGCGGTCCTGGTCGCGGGCCTGGCAGCGGTCGCGGGTCTGGTACCGGGCGCTGGCAGGGGCGCGGGGGTAGGCATGATCGCGGGTGCGGCGGTCTGGGCGCTGGTGGGCGACTCACCGGGCGGGAGGATCGGCGGGCGCGGTGGCGCGGTGACCCGTGGTGGCACCGGGGCCTGCTCCGGTGCCACCACGGGTGCGCGATCGCTGTCCCGGCTGGCCCGCATTCTGGGTGTTTCGTAGTAGAGCACCGGCGGCACCCGCGGGATGTCCGTCGGCCGGATCAACGGGTCCGGTGGATGCAACAGCTCGGCAGGTTGTTCGTCGGCCGGTGCCGGTGCCGGTGCCGGTGCCGGTCGGGGCGGGGGAGCGGGAGGCTGGCGCTGACCGTCGGCCGGAGGCCGGGTCTCGTCGGCGTCGAACGCGCCCGGCGTCACGCCCGGCGGATTCACAGCAGCACCGGGGGAAACCGCCGTCGCTTCGGGCGGAACCGGGACGCCGGCGAGGGGAGCCGAGGGAGGGGGCGCAGCCGGAACGGATGCGGTGCCGGGGGACAGCGCCGGCATCCACGGCAGGACACCGGGTCCCGCGCCCTGCGCCGGCGGCCGGGTGATCTCGTCGAGTCGAGTCGGCATCGGCACGGGCACCGGTGCCGGCACGGATGTCGGTTCCAGTGCTGCCGGCCCGGTCTCCGGGTGACGGTCCGCGGTCGCGGACTCGCCAGTGGCCCGGAACAGCCCGGCGACCGCGGTGTACTCTGCCGGCCACAGGGCCTGGGCCCACACGTCCACGCCGAGGACGCCCAGAGACATCCGGCGGTTTGCCTCCACCGTGAACCGCCACTGCGCGATCGGCGAGTCGCCGATGGTGAGCACACCGATGGCATGCCGACGGCCCCGAGACATTCGGGCCAGCCGCGCGGCGCCGGCCGGGTCCGCCGGTTCGGCGAGGATCAGCAGATCGGGTGCGAGCGCATCCGGATTGCCAAGAATGCGCTGCCCTGCCTCGAGCGGGAAGTCCGCATCGCCGAGCTGTGCGACGGGCTCCTGTTCGTCGGGTCCGGACAGCTCGTCCAACGCGTTCGTCACGCTGGCCGCCGTCCACAGTCGGTCGGGCGCGATGGACAGCAGTTCGTCGAGGGCGACCTCCGGTGGGAAGCCGATGAGACAGACCCGTAGATCATCGGACCAGACGTTCGTCGCGAGCTCAAGGGCGACCGTGATCGCCACCTGGGTCGCCACCGACCGGTTACCGAGCAGGCTGATGACTCCGGGTGCACCCTCGAGGTCCACCAGGATGCGCGAACCGGAGTCGTCGTGGCCGAGGGTCACCAGCGCCGGATAGGGCGCGGGCACGTCGGCGGTGTCCATCCCCGCGCCTGCAGCGGCGGGCTGTTCCGGGCTACCGAACAGCCCGGCGGACCGGTCGATCCACCATGATCCGGGCACCTCGCCGGCAAACCAGGGCGGTGGCGGCGGATCCGGGTCGGCCGGCGCCATGTGCAGGATCAGCATCCGGTCGGTGAGGATGGCGGCGTAGACCGGGGGCAGCAGGCGCCGTTGGGCGGTGAGCCCGATCGCAAGAGCTCGCAACGACTGGTCGACGAAGTGCGCGGCGTCGGGGTCGGCGGCCAGCACCAGGGCCTCCTGGGCCGGGCCCGATGTCGGGGCGCCGGCACCGATCGCGGCCCGACGCCGCGTCAGCGCCGCGAGAACCCCGGCGGCCAGCAGGCCGGCTGTGGCCACGCCGACGAACTCCTGCGCCGGAACCAGCGGGGCGACAGCCGGTGGCTGGCTGCTCCGATCGCCGTGATCTTCACTGGCAGGCAGCTCGCCGACCGGGTTGCGACCAGGCTCGTCCCGGATCTCCTCCCGGATCTCCTCCCGGATCCCGTGACGGGGCTGGTCTGCCGTGGACCGGGCGTGGCCGTCCGCCTCGTCGTGGCCGTCCGCCTCGGCGGCGTCGTAGTCCTCGTCGTCGTAGTCCTCGTCGTCATCCGGGCTATGGCTGTGGGCGATGTCGGCGGGCCAGCCGGCGGTGACCTGCGACATGCGGAGCACCCGCAGGCCATCGCCCTGGGCGTCCGCAGGCAGCAGCAGAATCCAGCCGGCATAGATGAGGGACGGCTTGGACAGCGTGCGGCCGTCCGGCTGCGTGCGGCCCTCGTTGAGATCGAAGATCTCCCGGTAGCGCAGGCCGTCGCCGAGAAAGCGCTGGGCGATGCCCCACAACGTGTCGTGATGACGGCCCCCGGCCGGACGTACCTCGTAGAGTTTCACCACCCGCTCGCCCGGCACGAGCCCCTGGTGGTCGTCCATGACCGGGCTGGTCAGCTCCGGTCGGTCGGGCGCCTGGCCCGCCTCGTCGCTGGCGGTGGCGGACGCGCTCAGGCCGCGGGGATCGGCTGGGTCGGCGGCCGGTGGAGCGGCCGGCCACGGCCAGGTCGCGCCGGCCTGGCCGGACTCGTCGATCTCGGCGGCCTCGGCAACGGAGTCGCTGCCGGCGGGGGCGTTCCAGCCCCTGTCCCAGCCACCGTCGCGGTCACTGCCGTCGACGGTCGCTGCACTGGTGGTGGTGCTGTTGTCGTCAAGGCCGCGCCCGGAATCGACCTCGAGCCCGGAATCGACCTCGAGCCCGGTGCCGACGCCGGTGCCGGTGCCGGCGCCGGGCGCCCACGGCGCACCGTCCGAGGCGGGCAGCAGGTTGTGACGGTCGGGGGGAACCTCGGTAGCGACTACGGGCGCTGACGGTGCATGCCACGGAAGCTGCCCCGCCGACGGCAGCTGGCCGGGGGCGGCTGGTTCGGCCAGGGTGGCTGGCTGAGCCGCCCCGAGGGCGGCTGGCAGGCCGGTCATCCGGGGAACGTCCGTCGCCGGCGGGTGCTGGGCAGCGCGCGGACGAGCACCGGTGGCCTGGCTGTAGGTCACCGGGACCACCAGGGCCGTCGTGCCGGACAGCAGCAGGGCGGTGGCCACCAGCCGGCGGGCGACGGCCTGCGAGATGCCACCCCACGGAATCCGGGGAGCGAGTGCACTGCCGCGCGCCTCGGCACGCCACTCCGCGAACAGACAGGCGAGAAAGTGCGCCCAGGCCGCCCACACCAGCAGGGCGAAGATCGCCCGCACGACCGGCCCGGCGCCACCGCCCTGCTGGATCGGTGGACCGAGCAGCAGAGTGAGCAGCAACGGGATGCCCACCACCGCGAAGACGATCGCCGCGATTGCGACCGCCGCCTGCAGTCGTTCCCGGGCCTGCTGCTGCGGGTCAACGACCGGCCGAGTCTGCCGGGACGGCACGCCATGAGCCGCATGGGGACGATCGTGGGCCGGTCCGCCTGCCGTGGATCGGTCTGCTCCCGCAGGCGTAACCGACGTGCCCGGGACCTGCCCCGGTGGCCAGGAGCGGTTCTCTGGCCCCCCGGGTTGCCCGGGGGCGTCCGGTGGCGGCGCACCCGGCGGCGGAGCCGACGGAAACGAGGTGGTCGACATGGATCGCCCCCGATCAGGTACAGGGCCGGGCGGACGCGCGTACTGGGTGGAGGTCGCCGGCCATCCGTGGGGCACGTCGCGTGGCGCTCATGCTAGGGCGGTCGGACGGGCATCCGGCGCGAAATGCGCGATCTCGGGCCGTCCTGTGCTGATCGACCGGAATCGCCCGCCGGACGGACACGGAAGGCTCCGAGCGCACGCTGGCCTCCTCGCAGGTTGCGTCTCCGCCACCGGTCGGTGCCGGTCCATGCCAGGCGGACAAACCCGCTGTGACCGTACCAGCGCGGTCGCGCTGCGGGGACAGTGGGGTGACGGATCTGGAGGTATGGGCGCACGATCGGCATCTGCTCTCCCTGCCGATGTTCACCGGCCGGGAGCCATGTCGCTCTGGGTAACCACCTCTCGTCAATCCGGCAGGAGTCGGCGGGTCGTGTTCAGTGGGCGAAGCACTCCGGCGCGAGCTGCTTGTCTCGTTGATCCGGTACGGCAGGCACGGCTGCTTCTCGTGCCGGCGTTCGCGGCAGGGCTTACCTAGGTCGGTCGCGGTCCGTGGGTGAAGCTCGCCGGAGCGCGGTGACTGTGGTGGCACGTCGTGGTGTCGGTGCGGGACAGGCCTGGCTTCCGACCCGGTGTGCTCGCGGACTGGTGGCACATTTCCGTCCCATCTGTTAAGTTAGGTAAACCTAAATTAGCGGCTCATCTGCAGGTCGAGACGGAGGCTTCGGATGGCGCAGCAGCAGCGACGCGGCGGCACATGCACGGTCGAGACGGCGATGGCCCTGCTTGCAGGCGCGCCTTATGCCAGCCTGGCGGGGTGGGACGGCCGTGTTGCGCACGGCCTGCGTTTCACCACCGAGCTGGTGCCGGCCGCGTCGGGTACACCCAGTGATTCCGTGGCCGCCCCCTGGCTGAGCTCGGGTGTTTCGCCGGCTCATCCCGTCGCTGGCTCGAGCGCATCGTTGGAGCGGGAGGTCGGGCTGGCGCCTCCCGTCGGGGTCCGGGTGGTCCTGCTCGCCCCGCGCACCTTCGTGGCTGGTCTCGCCCGCCGGGAGCTCGTGGCGCGGCTGAACCTGTGTGGGTGGGCTCCGGGCAGCCGGCGCTGGGTCTCGGTCGCCTTCGGCGGCTGGGCGTCGCAGTTGTCCGATACCGACCGTCACGTGGCGGCCGTCCATTTCGCGCAGCGGCACCCCACGGATGATCTGCTGGATCTGGACGCCGGTTGGGCGTTGTTGCAGATGGATGTCGGCGAGGTGGTGGTACGCACCAACCGGGAATGCCTGCAGCTGGGCCGGATCGGGGCGATCGGGCTGCTGCTGCCCGCCCTGCACGGCTGACCGGGCCGGCGGGGCACCGACCGACCGGGCAGGGCGGGCGCCGGCTCACCCGGCGTTCTGGATCTCGTTCTGGATCTCGGCGAGTCGAGCGCGCAACTGGTCGAGTTGGGAGTGCAGATCCGTCAGCGTGCGTTCGTAGCCTGGCCAGATGTTCGTCCGGAAATCCGTTGCCGCGCGGCCATCCCAGCTTTCGGGGTCGGTGAGGCTCCGCGCGATCGAGCGTAGCTCGTCGAAATGGCTCAGCAGGGGGCCGTTGACTATCGAGGCGAGATCAGAGACAGCGGCTACCGCCTCCGGTGTGCTACGGACGGTGACGTCGATCGAGGTCATGGCTGTTGGTCGGTCCTCTCTGTGGGTGCGCGAGCGTGGGTTCGCGGCGGACGTGATCCGGACGATCAGCTTCCGGCCTCGACGGTCCTCCGGTTGATTTCGGTGATGCCCTGAGTCAGCTCGGTGAGGTTCGCGTGTAGATCGGTCAGCGCGCGCTGCACCTCCGGCCAGATCTGGCCGCGAAAAATCTGCGCCTTTGGTCCCTCCCAGTTCCGCGGATCGGCCAGAGTCGTGCCGTGAGCGATCAGGTCCGTGGCCGTGCGCTGCAGCTCGGGCAGCGTCTGGCTCATCCGGGAGGCGGCCTGCATGGCTGCCGGGGTGGTGACGGTCCGCATGCGGTTTCCCTTCAGGCTGGGGGCTGGTGCCCACTGGTGAGATACGGGTCGCCCGGGTAGGCGATCTGTACAGGCGTGCACCGGCCGTGCAGAACGAACAGGCCACGGCCAGGTGGGCTGGGGCCGAACCGGGCATGGGACAGCCGGACACCGAGCAGGTCACCGTCGGTGGCCCGCCGCGGTGCCAGCAGCAGCCCATGCCCGTCCCGGCGGAGATCGACGGTGAACCCTCGGTACTGGACCAGCAGGTCCTCGGTCAGGCCGGCCAGCACGACCGGGCCGGTGGCGCCCCGGGTGTGCCGCCAGTGCTCGGTCAGAGCACTGGCTATCGGCTCCGTCACCAGCTCGGCGTCGTCCACCAGCACCGCCATGGCATGGCCGTCGGGGCGCGCGGCCCACGGCGGCGCGGTGGCAGAGCCCGGCCAGACTGGATCATGCAGCTCGACGTCGGCGATGACCGTCACCCCTCGTTGGCCCTGCAGGGCGCGCAGCGGGGACGGCCGAGGCGTCACCACCACCAGCGGCATGCCGCTGGCCAGCAGGCCCAGTGCGAAGGCCAGCAGGACCGAGCTGCGCCCGGACCGCGGTGGGCCGCCGATGACGAAGGCCGGATTCCCGATAAGATCAATCTCCACGACGTCGAGATCGTCCCCGCCGACCCCGAGCGGTATCCGTAGGCCCGCACCGGCCCCGCCGCCGACCTGGACCGGCCGGGCTTGAGCGGCCTGACTCTGATTTGCCGCCGCGGTCAGCTGGGCCGTGGTGATGCGTTCCGGCAGCGGCTCGACGCGCAGGGGCCATACATCGCCGGGGTTGCTGCTGCGGGCGCGGCGGGCGACCGCGCGCAACGCGGCGCTCTGGGCACGCCCGGTCGGATCTGGATCAAGTAGTCCCACCTGAACCTCGACCGGTTCGGGATAGCGACCGCCGACCACGAACCCGCGCCCCGGTGGCTGCTGGTCTGGTAGGTCGGCCGCCGGGATGCCGGCGAGGGCACCATCCGCGGGATCCGCCATCCGTAGGACGAGGCGTTCGGGCACGAGGGCGGCGAACCGGCCGGTGAGCCCCCTGCGGTCCGCGGACAGGACCACCGAGATCCCGGCCGCCGGGCCTTCGCGTAGCAGCCGCAGCAGCAGGTCGACGGTGTCGCCGCCCTCGACGTCCTCGAAGTCGGCCAGGAAGCCCTCGAGCCCGTCGACCAGCACGACCAGATAGGGCGCCCGGCTGGCAGCGTCGGTCAGGCGGCGTGCCTCGCGCAGGTCCGAGGCGCCGTTGGCGGCGAACCGGCGCCGCCGCTGCGCGGCCAGGTCCGTCAGTCGACGCAGCAGGCGACTTACCCGGTCAACGTCGCCGCGATCGACCAGGGCACCGGTGTGCGGAAGATCTGCCAGGCCGCTCAGTGCACCACCACCGAAGTCGAGGCCGTACAGGTGGACGTCGTGTGGGGACAGGGCGTCGCCGATCGAGCCCGCGATGGTGCGCAGCGCCGTCGAACGGCCGGACCGGGGCGCGCCCACGACCAGCAGATGGCCGGCCTCGTCGACAGCCATCGTGAACGGCAGCTGACATTGGCGGGTGCAGTGGTCAGCCAGGCCGACAGGCACCGTCGGGAGGGCCTCGGCAGTGCCGAGGCGCACGCTTCGGCGTGCCGAGGACAGCGGGAGCGCGAACCGCTCCGGCAGGGGCGGCAGCCAGGGACTCCGCGGCGCCGGCAGCCGAAGCCCATCGGCAGCCGCGCGCACCGCCCGGACCAGGACGGACAGATCGGTAGGTTCATCTGCTGTCGGGCCTGCCGGGCGACCAGGGCTGGGGCCGACAGCGTCACCGCTGGGACCCTGGATCGGGAGAAGACCGGGGTAGGCGCCACCTCGGCCGCGCCAGGGCCACGGCAGTTCGATTACCTCGGGTGCGGGCAGCTCCCCTTCCCGTGCGGTGTCGGCGGAACCGGACCGGGCGGCGAGGCCGCCCACCCAGGCAGTCTGCACGAGACTCACCCGGCCGGGACCGGTACGCAGCACCGCCCGTCCGGGCGTGGACCGGCCGATCAGGGCCGCATCGGGTCGGCCCACCACATCGTCGCTCTCGTGCGCATCCGTGACCCGCAGGGCGATCCGCAGATTGGTGTTGGCCCGGATTTCCGGCGACACGACCCCGCTCGGACGCTGGGTGGCCAGCAGCAGATGCAGGCCCAGCGACCGGCCGCGCTGGGCGAGGTTGACCAGTCCGGCTACGAAATCGGGCAGCTCACGGGCCAGTGTCGCGAACTCGTCGACGACCAGGACCAGCCGAGGTGGAACGATTCCCGCGGCCAGCCGGCCGGGCTGGCGGGCCAGCGCGTCGAGGTCCTTGGCCGAACACGCGGCGAGCAGCGTCTCGCGGCGGCGTAGCTCGGCCGACAACGAGGTCAGCGCCCGTCGCACCAGATGCGGGTCGAGATCGGTCACCAGGCCCACGGTGTGTGGGAGGGCGGCGCAGCCAGCGAACGCACTGCCCCCCTTGTAGTCGACAAGTACGAACACCAGTTCGTCGGGGCGGTAGGTCACCGCGTGCGCGATGATGATCGTCTGCAGCAGTTCGGACTTGCCGGCCCCCGTGGTGCCGGCGATCAGGCCATGTGGGCCGTCGTCGGGAAGACTCAGCCGGAAGGTCTCGCCGCCCGCGACGCCGATGGGGACGGAACCGACGGGCCCGGGACGACCGGGCCTACCCGGGCTGGACCGCCTCCAGCGGCTCAGGATCGCCGCCGCCGACACCTGGGCGAGACCGTCCAGGTCGACCAGATGCACGCTGGCCGGTAGACCGCCGTCGTCTGCGTCGGTGTCGTGCAGAGGCGCGAGGGCTCGGGCAGTCGACTCACACCAGCGCAGCGTGCCGGCAAGTCCCGCCGGGCCGGCCTGCCATCCAGCGCCCGTGGACGGCCCACCGATCGGCCCGACCAGGTCGGGCAGTACGTCGGCGGTTGTCGGGCCCTGGTCACGACGCACGATAAGCTGCCGCTCGGTTGTTTCGACAATGGCTCGGCATTCCGCGGGGAGATCGCGATCATCCTGCTCGAGGCACAGGAGAACGACACCCGCCGCCGGCCCCACGCGCAGCAGTTCGCGCAGCCCGGGCACGGCGCGCAGCGCCCGGGCGCCGTCGAGCACGACCAGGACCTCTGGCCCTGGGCGATCCTGGTCCACTGGCAGCTCGCCGCGCCCTTCGAGCAGGGAACGCAGCTCGCGCACACATCCGGTGCAGTCCTCCGGACCCACCGCGAACCGCAGCGCCGCCTCGCCCGCACCTGCCCGGCGGCAGTGCGGCAACCAGCGGATCCAGGACCAGGCCGGGGCGACGTCCGCCGTCGAGGTCAGGATCCAGATGGCCAGGTCCGCCGGGCTGTGCAAGACAGCTGCCTGGACGACGAGCCAACAGGCGAGCGCCCGAACCGCCGGATCCGCCCCGGCCAGCCCGGCGACTCCCAGCGTGGCCAGCTCGAGCAGAGCCGGGAGCTCGGCGCGCAGGCGCACCGGGCGCTCCCCGGCAGTGGCGGCAACGATCTCCACCGTGCTCGGCTGCGTGGCGATTCCCAGCCGAAGATGCAGATAGTCCGGGTCGTCGCGGCGCCGCTGCCACAACCGCTCATCTCGGCGCCAGGCGGCGATGAACAACTCCGCCGGGCCGGGGTGATCGACGTGCCGCTGGTGCTGCTCGGCGCGCAACGCCGCTCGCGCCGCGCGATGGACCTCGGCCCGGCTCCTCCGATGAGCCTGTTCGTTGCGCCGGTAGGCGCGGCGATCCCGGCGGCGGGAACTGACCACAGAGGCGATCATGCTGACCGGCCCGAGCGCGGCGAACATCAGCAGGGTGGGGGAGTTCAGCACCAGTGCCACCGCGGCGGCTGCGAGCATCGGCAGCACGGTGGCGACAACAGGGATCGGCGCCGGTCGTGGCTGCGACGGCGGGACGGGCAGCCGAAAGCTGCGGGCCTCCTGCGACGGGCGGATCCGCGGTGCCCGGTGGATGCTCGTCGCCCCGGTCGTGTCGTACCGCGGCGCGGATGGTTGGGGGACGGGTTGGACCAGCTGCACAAGGCAGCAGGACGCCCGGATAGTGGCGATGATGTGGACGGGCCCCGCGGCGGGCTGCGGGTAGGTGACCCGGGCCTGGCCCTGCGCACGCACCCGGCAGCGGCCGTCGGCCGCGACCCGCACGACGGCCAGCAACCGCGCCCCCGGCTCGTTCAGCGTGACGCGGCCGACCGGGGTGATGCCGACGCGGTGCTCGCCGGCCGCCAGCGAATGGATGAGACCGGCGCCGACGCCGGCGTTGACCACGAGATCGACCAGGCCGGTTCCCGCTGCCCGCCGGGGCGGGGCTGCATCCAGGATGACCACGGCACCGTCACGCACCGCAGACGCGCCCAGCGGCAGCGTCGGATCGAGCGACCAAGGATGGCCGGCAAGGGTCAGGCTGGCAGGGGCGGGTCGGCGCGTCGGCGCCAGCGGGGGCTGCCGGAGCGTGGCGGTGAGCGCACGGGCCAGCTCGCGCAGCGGAGTTCGGGCATCGGCACGCAGCAGAACATCGACAGGCCGCCCATCACGGGAATCAACGGCGGTGAAGGCGATCTGCATGCGTCGGAGATTACGACCGGAAAGCGGCCGTGGCCAGCGCCCGCGACGCTGCGTAGGTGAACTTGGTGAAGTGGTCGAAGAAATACGGTGGAGTTCGGCCAGACATTCGTGTCACCCGGTGTAATGGGTTTCACGGTCGGGTGCCTGCACCACCGAACCCAGGCTCTGAGCGGCCCATGACATCCGCCGACACGTCCCGGCACAGCAGCTATCCGCACAGCCGCGATCTCGCAGCACGCCCGCCCGCACCGGTGTGGCCGTCGAGCCGGACCTTCCGGGACGCGACTCCTGACCAGAAGCTCGCCTATCTGCGTCGCCTGCGCGATGACCCGAGTCTGCCGCTCTTCGACGAGCCGCCGATCCCGGGGCTTCCCCGGGGCAGGGGCTATCGGGCGCTCACCCGCCACGCCGATGTCGTCGAGGTGTCCCGCCGCCCGGGAGACTTTTGCTCCGGCCAGGGCACGCTGTGGATCAACGACTTCGGGCCCGAGCTCAACGAGTTCTTCGGCTCCCTGATCAATCTCGACGACCCCCGCCACGGCCAGCTGCGCAGGCTCGTCGTAGCCGCGTTCACCCCCCGCACCGTGCGGCGCCTGTATGACAACCTCGGCGCCCTCGCCGCGGAAACGGTTGCCTCCGCCGCGCGCCGGTCGACGCTGGACCTGGTTGCGGACCTCGCGACGCCGTTCCCGCTCGCCGTCATCGGCGACCTTCTCGGAATTCCGAAGAGCTGCCGGGCCGATATGCTGGCCGCCTCCAACATCATCATGTCCGGCGGCGATCCCGAGTTCGTCCACAACCAGCAGGACCCGGTCAGCGCCTTCCTCCAGGCCGGCAATGACCTGGGGGCGCTCGCGACCGAACTCGCCGAGGAGCGTCGGCGCAGACCCGCCGACGACCTCCTCACCGAACTGGTTCAGGCCGAGGTCGACGGCACCCGGCTCAGCACCCGGGAAATTGCGTCTTTCTTCATCCTCCTGGCGATCGCCGGCCAGGAGACCACCCGCAACGCGATCAGCCTCGGCCTCTGGGCACTGCACAACAACCCGGCGGCACACCAGGCTTGGACCGCGGACTTCGACCGGCTGGCCCCCACCGCCGTAGAGGAGATTCTCCGCTACGGCACGCCGATCGCCACAATGCGCCGCACGGTGACCCGCGACACCACGCTCAACGAGCATCACCTGACCGTCGGCGACAAGGTCCTCCTCTTCTACGCCGCTGCCAACCGCGACGAAAGAATCTTCCCCGAGCCAGACCGCTTCGATATAACCCGCACACTAAATCAGCATCTTTCCTTCGGCGGGCCGGGGCCCCATTTCTGCCTGGGCTCCCACCTGGCCCGCGCCGAGCTCACCGCCATCTTCCGGGAAATCTTCCACTCCTGTCGAGAATCGAGATCGCCAACGAACCCGACTTCCTTCGATCGATCTTCGTCAACGGCGTCAAACGACTCGGTGCTCGGGCATGAAAACAGCGCGAACCGATGGTGGGACAGTCGAGCTCGGGCCACGCCGCCGGACGGACTGGGTCGATCGTTACTTCCGAACCCACCAAACGATCAGCACTGGTCGCTTGATATCTATAGGAGCATCAACGCACTCGCAGAGTCCGTGAACGGACTGTACAAGACGGAACTCATCCACCGCAAGGGACCGTGGCGCACGGCGGACGACGTCGAGCTCGCGACCTTCGAGTGGGTCGACTGGTACAACAACCGTCGGATCCACAGCGGCTGCGGAAACATGCCGCCAGCCGACTTCGAAACGCTCTTTTACATCCAAGACGAAGCTGATATAGTCGCCGAAGCGTAAGTATCCCGGTCTCCACCGGACCCGGAACGGTTCAAATTGACTTCAACAACCAGACGTATGCTGACAACTACGAGCAGAACGGTTACCAGACGCACGTCGAGCCCTGGGATTACAAGTTTCATGGCAACCTCGGAAACCCCTTCCAGGTGTACGGCGGAGGGACTCATCAGATGACGAGCGGTAGCTCCGAGGTCTCCTTTCTATGGTATTGGAATTCTGCCGCTAATCCCGCGCAGGGTGGCTACGCCTACAACAACTGCCTTTACGATAAAAATGTCAACTAGTCCCGATTTCGCGCTTGCTCCGCTGCTCGAGGCCTTCATACCGGTGGATCGTGACCTCACCACCGCAGGCGTCGTCGTTGCCTTGGAACACGCCCCGACACCACCGGTGTCGCCGACGGTATACGGCGGGATGCTATATGCTCGAATTCGGCTGATCGGGCAGGCGGTGGGGAATCTTGGCATCGACATCGCCCATTCACCGAGCCAACAAACCCTCAATCTGGCCGATCAGACGCAGGACTACGTCCTCGAGACGCCATGGCGTGAGGGCAGGGCAGCCGTGTGGCCGGTCTGTGTCGAAGGGCATGGCCATCCCATGAAGGCTCTGTTGGAGTCCGATTGGCGGGCGCCGTTCTGGTGCTGTCCCCGCGATGCCTCGATACGGCTCCTTATCGGTACTCATCCGGGGCGTCCACCACGCGGCACGGACCTCGCGCCCTGACGGACATCTCCACGAATAAGCGAATCGGCAGGTATGCTGGTAGCGCGATACCAGCATACCTGGTCGTTTGTGGACAACGGTCAGATCGTCGAGCAGCTGCAATTTCTGCTGTCGAGAATATTTATATGTGAACCCGATGGCCGACCTGTTCGACGTGACCGTTCTCGCTGGAGGTATCCCGGAGATATACCGCCAGCAGCGGGGTCGGCCACCTTTCTTCCCACGATAAACGCGGGAATTCATCGCAATCATTTTAATTTCGAATGGTCGCCAGATTCTTCCACTCGAGTGCCACTGCAGAGCTGGAATGGTCAGGGTCTGGCTACGGGGGTTCTGGATCCAGGGACAGGCTGGTCTGGCCGAGAAAGCCGGTG
>NZ_JAMQQG010000063.1 GCF_023716925.1 Frankia sp. R82 | reverse complement strand
GCACTCGACCTCGCCGCCAGCCTCTACCTACCTGACACCACCGATCACCGACGAACTAACGGCGACGACCACTAGCCACCCGAGGTGACGGCGGGAGCGGGGCTGCGGGACGCGGTGGTGGGAGTAGGTGCGGGGGGTCCGGTCGCGGCGGCGCGGGGAGAGGCGGACGAGGACGGTGCGGCCGAGGCCGAGGGGGTGGCCGCCGGGGTGGTCGCCGGCACGGCCACGGTGCGCAGACGAGCGAGGGCGGCGGCGAGGTCGGTCTGGGACTTGCCGTACGCGGTGAAGTCGGGGGGGCTCGCCCGCAGGGCACTCTGGCCGGCCTGGTAGGCACGGTCGGCGTCGTTGATCGCGTCCTGCAGTGCGGAGCCACCACCAGTCACCGCACCGCCGGAACCACCACCGCCACCGGTGTCGGTTTGATCGCCACCGGTAACCGTCGGGGCGCCGGATCCGGCTCCGGCGGCGGCAGCGCCCGCGCCGGCCCCGAAGACCTTCTCCAGGGCGTCTCCGAGGGATGACCCGAAGCCGATGTTCTCGCCGTAGGCGGCGGCGACGCCCTGCAGGGTGGGATAGCCGGTGCTGCCCCGCGCCTGGACGTAGTACGGCTCGACGTAGAGCAGGCCGCCGGCCACGGGCAGGGTCAGCAGGTTGCCCTCGATGGTCTGCGAGCCGACGCCGCGCCACAGGGTCAGCGCCTTGGCGACCTCGCCGTTGGACTCGATCGCGTTCTGCACCTGGACGGGGCCGCTGATGGTGTCCCCGGACGGGAGCTTGAGCAGGGTGAACCGGCCGTAGGAGCCCGGGTCGCTGGAGACGGCCATGTAGGCCGCGAGCTTCGAGGAGCGGGCCGAGATCAACGGCGAGGTGAGGTTGTACGTCGGCGTGGTGCGACCGGGAAGCTGGCTGTAGACGTAGAACGGCGGCTGGGGCTCGTTGCTGCCGTCGGGTGAGTCGGAGACCTGCCAGAAGTCGACCTGGGAGTAGAAGTCCCGCGGGTTGGACACGTGGTACTGGCCGATCAGGTCGCGCTGCACCTTGAAGAGGTCCTCGGGATAGCGCAGGTGCGCCAGCAGGGACGGCGAGATGTCCTTCTTCGGCTTCACCGTGTCGGGGAACGCCTTCATCCAGGTGCGCAGCACCGGGTCGGACTCGTCCCAGGCGTACAGGGTGACGGTGCCGTCGTAGGCGTCGACGGTGGCCTTCACCGAGTTGCGGATGTAGTTGACCTGGTTCGGCGGCTGCTGCGCCCGGTTGCCGCTCTGGGCGGTCACCGAGTCGGCGGTGACGTCACCGAGGGTGCGCCGGGCCGAGTACGGGTAGCCGTCCGAGGTGGTGTAGCCGTCGAGGATCCAGGTGATCCGGCCGTTGACGACGGCGGGGTACGGGTCGCCGTCGAGGGTGAGCCAGGGGGCGGCCTTGCTGACCCGGTCCCGCGGGTTGCGCTCGTAGAGGATGCGCGAGTCCTTGGTGATGTCCCCGGACAGCAGCAGGTTCTTCTCGCCGAACTTCAGGGCGAACAGGGCCTGGCGGAACGTGGAGCCGATGGAGACCCCGCCGTCGCCGTTGTAGGTCGTCGTCGCCTGGGTGTTGCCGGGGCCGGGGCCGTCGATCTCCACCTGCCGGGTGCCGACCACCGAGTAGGTCGGCGACATCTCGCCGAAGTAGACCCGGTCCTGCGTGACGCCGAAGTCGCCCTCCTGCGGCAGGTTGCGCTCACCCTGGTCGAAAGCGGGCCGGCCGTTGTCGACGGTGTTCGACGGCGCGGCGACGAAGCCCTTGCCGTGGGTGTAGGTCAGATGGTCGTTGATCCAGTTGCGCTGCTCGGTGCCGAGACCGGCCTGGTTCAGCTCTCGCACGGAGACGACGTAGTCGCCGGTGGTCTTCTTGCCGCCGGCGCCGGTGACGGTGTAGCGGTCGACGTCGAGGGTCTTCGGGAACGTGTAGTAGCCGCGGATCTGCTGCAGCTGCTGGAACGTCCGCGACAGCTTGCTCGGGTCGAGCAGCCGGACGTTCGGAATCGTGCCGGTGTCGGCCGCCACCTTGGCCGACACCTTGGCCGCGGTGACGTCGGTGCTGGCCGCATACGGCTCGGAGCGCACGTTGTTGATGCCGTAGGCGTCCCGGGTCGCTGCGATGTTGCGTTCGATGTACGGCTGCTCTCGGGTGGCCTCGTTCGGCCGCACCTGGAACTGCTGGACGAAGGTCGGGTAGATGCCGCCGATCACCGCCGAGGACAGCACCAGGATGCCCACGCCGACCAGCGGCAGCGTCCAGCCACGCTGAAAGATGTTGTAAATGAACAGCACCGCGCAGGCCAGCGAGATGAACAGCAGGATCAGTTTCGCTGGCAGCACCGCGTGCACGTCGGTGTAGGACGCACCGGTGGCGACCCCGCGCGAGGAGAACACCGCGCCGAACCGGTCCAGCCAGTACGCCCACGCCTTGAGCAGCGCCACCAGCCCCAGCAGCACCGAGATGTGCGCCTTGGCGGCCGGGATCACCCGCTCCCGGGGCGTCTGCAGTCGGATTCCGCCGAACAGGTAGTGCGTCAGGACCGTCACCAGCAGGGCGAGCAGCACCGCGGTCAGCCCGAAACCCAGCAGGAACCGCTGGAACGGGTAGGTGAACATGTAGTAGCTGATGTCCCGGTGGAACTGCGGGTCGGTCTTGCCGAACTTCACTCCGTTGACCCACAGCAGCCACGTGCGCCACCGCCCGGAGGCGGACAGCCCGGCGGCCAGGCCGAACAGGGCCACGACCGCGACCAGCACCAGCTTCAGGTAGGGCTCGATGGCCGAGCGGTACCGCTCGAGGTTCTGCTGTTCCGTCGACAGGGGACGCAGCGGGGGACGCAGCTTGTAGGCCAGTACGATGTTGGTCCCGATCACAATGGCCATCACTGCGCCGAAGAGAGCGAACAACAGGATCCGGGTGTAGATGACGGTGGTGAAGACCTTGCTGAAGTTCACCGAGCGGTAGAACAGCAGGTCGGTGTAAAACCGCGTAAAGACCGTGACGAACGCGATCAGAACGGCCAGGATCAGCGCCACCGGAACGATCACCTTGGCGCGGGTCAGCACCGGGCGGGGGCTGGTCGAGGCCACAGTTCCTCCGTGCGGTCAGGGCGGTCGGGCCGCGGTCGTTGTTCGTTCGTTCACTTGATCGTCGTCGGGCGTTTCGGCCACCGGCCGGGCGTCGGACGGAACGTGAAGCACCCTGTACCGCAACCTACGCCAGCGGCTGCGGGCAGATCGGAGAGGATGGGTCCGGTGAGCAGCCCGAACATCACGGAGTTGACCTCCGTCGTACTCGAGGTCGAGCGACACGTCGCCGACTCGGGCTGGGACCAACCCAGCCAGGTCTACGCCCTCGCCGACACCTCTGACCTGCTGGCCCGCGAGCCGGCACTGGCCCCCCACATCGGCGACTCCCCGCCCGGATCGCTGACTCCGGTCGAGCAGGAGCCGTTGCCGGTGGGCCGCCTCGACGAGGTGCTCGCGGGCATCGGGTGGCCCCCGGAGGTGCTGGGTTGTGTCCTGGTCACCGAGCTCGTCGTGCTGCCGCCCAGCGCCGAGGAGGAGGCGCCGTACTCCGACGAGGAGATCGAGTACTGGGCGGCCAACCATCCGGAGCGCCAGGACGTCCGGCTCGCCGTCGGCGTCACCCGCAGCGGACTACACGCCTCCTGCCTGCGGGTACGCGGGGACGAGGAGCTCGTGGTCGATCCGGACCTGGCCGACAACCTGATCGACGGGCTGCTCGCGACCTTCCAGTGAGCCGGTGGCCGCCCCGTCCCCAACCGGACGGGGCGGCCATCCGGTGCGCCGCCGCGACCGCTCCAACCGGACGGCCGACCGGGCTCAGCAGGACGGGACGGTGGCCGCCGGGTTGACCCGCAGGGCGTCGACCGAGCTCAGCGCGTCGGTGAGGGTGTCGACCTTGACCAGCCGGGGTGCCTTCCCCCGCTCCACGGCCCTGGCGTCCGCGCAGTTCGCCGCCGGCACCAGGAAGATCGAAGCGCCGGAGGCCCGGGCGCCCAGGATCTTCTGCTGGATTCCGCCGATCGGGCCGACCGCGCCCTTCTCGTCGATGGTCCCGGTCCCCGCGATGGTCTTTCCACCGGTCAGTTCGCCCGGTGTGAGCATGTCCACGATGCCCATCGCGAACATCAGGCCGGCGCTGGGACCACCCACGTCCGACAGCCGGATGCGCACCGTCAATGGATAAGTGCGTTTCGCACTGGTGGTGACGCCGATCACGGGACGTTTCGGGTCGTCGGGCGCCGGCCGGGTCACGATGGACGCGGATGCGTCCTTGCCGTCCCGGCGGTAACTGATGGTCACCGGAACACCAGGGCGGACCTTGCTGATCTCCGTGCGCAGCTGCTCCTGGCTCGTCACCGCCACCCCGTTCACCTGGGTGAGCACATCTCCGGCGGCAAGTTTGCCGGCCGCCGCCGAATCGTCGGTGACGGTGCCGACCGTGACCGACGTGCCGGTCGGCTCGATCTTCAGCCAGGCGAGGGCCGCGGCGGTCGCCTGATCCTGGGAGTCCAGCATGGCCTGGGTGTTCTCCTGCTGGACCTGCTGCTCGGTGGAGCCGCGAGGCCGGATCAGCTCGGTGGGCACCACCGCCTGGTTGGCGTCGAGCCAGTCGTGCAGGGCGCTGACCAGGTTGAGCCGGGGCGTCTCCTCGACGGTGGTCAACTCCAGGCGGCCGGACGTCGGGTAGGTGCGGTGCCCCTCGATGGTGATCAGCCGCGTGCCGTCGACCGCGCCAAGGGTGTCGGTGACCGGCCCGGGAGCAAGGGTGACGAACGGGACGGGCAGCCAGAGGCCCACCACGAGCAGCACCAGCGCCAAGACCGAGGTGACCACGAGTGTCTGGGTGCGCCGGGCCATGCCCGCAGTCTATGTACCTGCCATCTCCGCCGGATCTGCCGGATCCGGGGCCGGGGATCTGCGGCTCGGCGCCCACCACGGGGTACTGGACACCCGCCGCAGCGCAGTCGGCGCCCGCCGCGACGCAGGAAACACAGTGCAGAGGACACACGGTGCGCGGGACCTGCAGTGCGACGGGCGCCGACTGGTCGAGCTGCGGCCTACTCGGATCCCTCCGGGCGCGGCCGCGGTCGCCTGTACAGATCGTCGAGAACGGTCGGCCCGGTGACCGGGCTCAGCAGATAGGTGTCGTCGACGTCGAGGGGGTCGACGTCGAACGGATCGACCTCGTACCGGCCACGGCCAGGCAAATCTCGATCACGCTCGTCACGATCGTCCGGACGGTGATCGCGTAGATCGCGCAGGCCATGAAGGTCATGGTCGCCGATCGGGCGATCGGACCAGTCATGAACGGACCAGTCATGGTCAGACCACTCGCGATCGGACCAGAACCGGTCCGCCACACCGGACCCGTACCCGTCCGGTGCACCCGGGGTGCGCTCGTCGGGATCAGGCCGGTGGTGCGGCCCGCCGCCGTCCGGCGTGAACGGGGAGGCACCGCCGCCCGCCGGGCCGGACTGATCAGCACCGAACTGGTCAGCAGAGGTGGGCTGGGGAGGAATCGGGCGGGCGAGCGCGGCCATGCTGCGCCGGTAGCCCGCAATAGTGATCATGGCTTCGGAGGAACGATCGGGTCGGCTACGCATGGCAACCCACACGAGCGCCACGAGGAGGGCGACAGGAGGGATCAGCAGGAACCACATGGGAAGCCTCGACGTCGAGACGAACAAGAAGATGACTAATTTCTATCGTAGGTGCCCCGCTCAGCAGGCGCCTACCCATTCCACCGCGCCATCGGCAAAAATCTGCTGTTTCCAAATGGGAACCTGCGACTTGATGTCATCGATCAGACGACGACAGGCGGCAAATGCCTCGCCGCGATGCGCGGCACCCACCGCCACCACGACCGCAACGTCCCCCACGCGGAGGTGCCCGGTTCGGTGGGTCACCGCGATTGCGCGGGCCCCCGCCTGTGCCGCGACTGCGGTCGTGACCCGCTCCAGCTCCGTCACCGCCCGTGGATGGGCCTCGTAGGCAAGGTCCGTCACCCGGCGACCGTGATCGTTATCCCTTACCACGCCCACGAACAGCGCGATCCCACCAACTTCCGGCAGTAGGACGGCCGACACGCACTCATCGATCGACAACGCAGTGTCACGAACTTCGGCCAGCGTGACCCGAGCGGGGGAGCCCACCGGTTCGCCCCCGACATCGACCGCAGGGGCACCACCAGCCGTGGGGGCTGTGGGGGCAGTGGGGGCTGCGTCGGTCGGCTCCACATCCCGACCCTAACCGTGCCTCGCGGCAGCCGTTCCGCCCAGCCGGCAGAAAACGCATTACCGTGGGTTCATGCCCGAACCGCACACGCGACGTCTCACTTCCCGATCAGGCCACGTCCGATGAGTGGCAACCTCCCGTTCGGCTTCTCCCCCTCCGGGGGCGATGGCGGCGAGGAGCCCCGCTCCCCCTTCGGCAGCGGCGCGCCCTTCTTCGCCGAGCTGGAGCGGTTGCTGTCCTGGCAGGGTGGGCCGGTCAACTGGGAGCTGGCCCGACAGATCGCGGTCCGCTCGCTGGGTGACGGTGCCACCACCGTTCCCATCGGGGAGCAGCATCAGGTCACCGAGGCGCTGCGGATCGCCGATGTCTGGCTTGATCCGGTAACCACGCTGCCGTCCGGGGCGACGAGTGCCGCCGGCTGGTCGCGGGTCGAATGGATCGAGAAGACCCTGCCGGTGTGGCGCACGTTGTGTGACCCGATCGCGGCCAAGGTCGTCGAGGCGATGCGTACCGGCATCTCCAGCGGGCTGAGCCAGCTGGGCGGCAGCGGCGAACTGCCGGAGGAGCTGCGTGGGGCGCTGCCGCCGGGGATCGATCTGAGCGCGCTGATGGGGGCCGGCGGGCCGGTCATGAGCATGATGAACCAGGTCGGCGGCATGCTGTTCGGCGCGCAGGTCGGCCAGGCGATCGGGACGCTGGCCGCCGAGGTCGTCTCGTCGACTGAGGTGGGCCTGCCGTTGGGGCCGGTCGGGACGGCGGCGCTCGTCCCTGCCGGGGTGGCCGACTTCGGGTCGGGCCTGGAGATCCCCGCGGACGAAGTACGCATCTATCTCGCGCTTCGGGAGTCGGCCTCCAGCCGCTTGTTCGCGCACGTCCCCTGGCTGCGGGCGCATGTCCTCGGCGCGGTCGAGGAATACGCCCGCGGCATCGCGGTCGACACCGAGGCCGTCGGCCGGGTCATGCGGATGGTCGACCCGAGCGCGCTGATGAACCCCGAGCGGCTGTCCGAGGCCCTCGGGGAGGACGTGTTCAACGACGCGACCACACCCGAGCAGCAGGCGGCGCTCGCCCGGCTGGAGCTGATCCTCGCGCTGGTGGAGGGTTGGGTCGACCACGTCACCGACGCCGCGGCGACCGGGCACCTGCCGGCCTCGGCCTCGTTGCGTGAGATGGTCCGCCGTCGCCGGGCCGAGGGCGGACCGGGGGAGCAGACTTTCGCGACTCTGGTCGGGCTCTCCCTTCGGCCCCGCCGGCTGCGAGAGGCGGCGGCCCTGTGGGCGGCCCTGGCCGAGGCTCGCGGCCGGGACGGGCGCGACGCGGTGTGGGAGCATCCGGACCTGCTGCCCACATCGGATGACCTGGGCTCGCCGGACGGATTCGTACACGGGACCAGCTCCGGCGTCCTCGACGATCCCATCGCCGAAATCGAGAAGCTGCGTGACACTCCCCCCGCCGAAGGCGGCCGCAGCGGCGGCGGTCCGGCCGGCGGCGAGAGCCCGGGCGGCGATCGACCGGACGGGGCGGACTGATCCCGCCTGTGGACTGGCCCGTACGGGCCAGGTGTTGTCCACAGCCCGGTTCCACTCGTCCACAGCGGTCGGCGGGGCCTCGCCCTGGACCGGACCTGCGTGGCACGGTGGGTGCCCGGCCCACCGGCCGGACTCCGGACTGTGTCCGGCGGCCCCGGCCGCCGGTGGACCTGCGGGGGATCCATGCACCCGATCCTCAAGCCGGGCCTACGTCGGCTCTGGCACAACGGCTCGACCCTGCAACTCGGCATCGACCCGGTTCGGGCAGTGGTGGTCACCGGTCTGCAACCGACGCACACGGCCCTGCTCGCCGCGCTCGACGGTCGCCGCACCTGGGACCAGGTGCGTGCCGACGGCGGCCCGGCCGGGCAGGACCTGCTCGATCTGTTCGCCGAGGCCGGCCTGCTGGCTGATGCGGACCTGTCCGCGCTGAGCGCACCCGACCCGCAGTCAGCCGCGCGGCTGGCCGAGGCACTCGGAGTGCCGGGCCGGGCGGTGGAACCGGCCGAGGCCGCGGTCACGGCGGCCGCGCGTGGCCGCCTGGCGCCGGATCTGGCCGCGTTGTCGCTGCGATGGGCCGATCCGGCCCGTCCACTGGCGGTGCTGCGCGCACGACAGGCGGCACGGGTGCTCGTGCGGGGAGCCGGGCGAGTTGGTGCCCAGATTGCGGCCCTGCTCGGCGCGGCCGGTATCGGCCGGGTGGTGATCGATGATCCCGGCGTGACCTCCGCCGCCGACGTTGCGCCCGGCGGCCTGCAGCTGGCCGATGTCGGGCGCTCCCGGGCGCTTGCGGCCGGCGGGGCACTGGCCCGGGTCGGCCACGCCCCCACCGGGCGGCAGGCGCCGCCTGCGTCGGCGTTCACCGCGCCGCCCTCCCGACCGGTCGGGCATGATCATGCCGGCGCCGATGGTCGCGGCTCACGGGCAGCGGTGCCACCGGCCTTCGAGGCGGATCTGGTCGTGCTTGCCCCGATCGGCCCGCCGCTGCTCGCGCCCGACCTCACCCTCGACCTGGAACGCCGCGGCCATGCTCATCTGCTCGTCGGGGTACGGGAGACCAGCGGGATCGTCGGGCCGCTCGTGGTGCCGACCGTGACGGCCTGTCTGCACTGCCAGCATCTGCACCGCCATGATCGCGATCCCGCCTGGCCGCTGCTCGCGCTGCAGCTGATCCGGCCGCGCCCCGCCGGCGACGACCCGTGCGACGTCATCCTCGCGAGTCTGGTCGCCGCGCTTGCCGCCATGCAGGCGCTGGACTACATCGACGCGATCGCCGCCGCGCCCCGGTCCGGTCCGGTCGATGGCCGGCCGCCGGCCCTGCAGCCCGAATCCGAGTCTTCGGAATCTGAGACCAAGACCGTGTTCTCGCCCGCCGATGTCCCCCTTCCCGCGACGGCGGACGGATCACTGGAATTCGCCGTACCCGGCTGGCGGGTGGCTCGGCGCAGCTGGCCCACGCACCCCAACTGCCCCTGCCGGACAGCCCGTTCCGTCGCGCGGGCAGCACCGGCGGGCGCATTCCCCGCAGGCCGGATCCGGCCCCGTCCGGGTGGCGCGGGCGGCACCGGCGGCGGCGCGACCGGCGGTGCCGGCAGCGCGCTGTCGCACCGGGGCAGACCGGCGAAACCCGGTTGACGCCCAACCGATCCTCGCGCGGCCCTCCCACGACACGCCGAGAGGGGGCACGATGGAGCTGTGTCCGACATCCCGCGGCGGGCCGTGGTCCGCACCGCGAAACTCGCCGCGCTTCCGCTGGGGATCGCCGGCCGCGCCACGATCGGCGCCGGTCGGCGGTTGGGCGGTCGCCCCGCCGAGGTCGTCGCCACTGAGCTGCAGCAACGCACCGCCGCGCAGATCTTCCGCGTGCTCGGTGAGCTCAAGGGCGGCGCGATGAAGCTCGGCCAGGCGATGTCCGTTTTCGAGGCCGCACTGCCCGACGAAGTGGCCGCGCCCTACCGGGCGGCGCTGACCAAGCTGCAGGAGGCCGCCCCGCCGCTGCCCACCGCGGTGATGCACCGGGTGCTCGCCGAGGAGCTCGGCCCCGACTGGCGCACGCTGTTCGCCGAGTTCGGCGACGCGCCGGTCGCGGCGGCGAGCATCGGCCAGGTGCACCGGGCGGTGTGGGCCGATGGCCGGCCGGTTGCCGTCAAGGTGCAGTACCCGGGGGCCGGGCCGGCGCTGCTCGCCGATCTGAACCAGCTCGGCCGGGCCGCCCGGTTGTTCGGCTCGATCGTTCCGGGCCTGGACATCAAACCGCTCATCGAGGAGCTCAAGGCCCGCGTCGCCGAGGAGCTCGACTACCGGCTGGAGGCCGCCTGGCAGGCCGCGTTCGCCGAGGCCTATGCCGATGATCCCGACATCGCGATCCCCCGTCCGATCGCCGGCGCCGACCGAGTGATCGTCAGCGAGTGGATCGACGGGACGCCGCTGTCCACCGTCATCAGCACGGGCACGACCGAGCAGCGCGATCGGGCGGGGCTGCTGCTCGTCCGCTTCCTCTACTCCTGCCCGGCCCGCGCCGGCCTGTTGCACGCCGACCCGCATCCGGGCAACTTCCGGCTGCTGCCCGACGGGCGCCTTGGCGTCCTCGACTTCGGCGCGGTCAACCGCCTGCCCGGCGGTCTGCCCGAGCCGGTCGGCCGGCTCGCCCGTCAGACGCTCGCTGGGGACGCCGCTGCCGTCACCGACGGGCTGCGGGCGGAGGGTTTCGTCCCACCGGCGGCCGAGATAGAAGCCGAGGAGCTACTCGGTTACCTGGCCCCCATGCTGGCGCCGATCGCCGACGCGGAGTTCACCTTCACCCGCGGCTGGCTGCGGGCGGAGGCCACCCGGATCGGCGACTGGCGTTCAACCACCGCCCAGCTCGGCCGCCAGCTCAATCTGCCCCCGTCCTACCTGCTCATCCACCGGGTGACGCTCGGTGCCATCGGAGTGCTCTGCCAGCTGGGCAGCACTGGCCACTTCCGCGCCGAGATGGAAGCCTGGCAGCCCGGCTTCGCCGAGCCCGGTACCCCGGCCGCCCGCGCCGCCAGGCAGGCCAACCGCCCCGGCCGTCCCCTGCCCGTGCTGCGGATCCGGGAGGAGGCCGGCGTCATCGAGGCCCTCGCCGGCCCGGTCGTCCTCGGCCCGCAGCGCCCCCGCCGTGGCCGGCGCCGACCGGCCGCGGCGGCGGGGGTGGCTGCCCCGAGTGCCACTACTCGGACCAGGGCGACCACCCGCTCGAAGGCCGCGACGAAACCGAAACCCATCGCCGAGCCCAAGCCCACCACCGGGTCGAAGCCAACCGCCGGGCCCGAGCCCGTCGCGAAACCCAGACCCACGACCAGGCCGAAGCCCACGGCCGGGCCGAAACCTCCGGCCGGGCCGGCCTCCACCAGCGAGTCCGTGCCCGTGCCCCGGCCGGACCCCGACGGCGAACAGTAGTTCCAGGCCGCCAGACGACGACGCTCGAACCCGTGGGCGCCGGGCCCGTGGGCGTGCCAGCCGGCGGAGGCTCAGCCGGCGGAGGCTGCGGGGGACGGCTCGTCGAGGGCGAGGTCGCCCAGGTAGACGAAGCCGTAGCCCTCGTCACGGAACCGCACGCCAGCGGCCCGCAGCGCGTCGCCCCAGTCGCCACGGCACTGCGGATCGGCTGCTTCCGAACCGTGGTCGGCGGTCAGCAGGAACGCGGTGGCGGCCAACAGGTCACGCTCGGCCAGCAGGTCGAGGAAGACGCCCAGCCGCGCGTCCGCGTCCCGCAGGGCGGCGCGTGACTCGGGCGAATAGGGGCCGCCGCCGTGGTGACCGGTGTCGGTGACGGTGGTGTTCCACCACATCACGTCGGGCGGGGTGGCATCGGCCGCCCACAGCTGCCGCACCTGGGTGAGACCGAGCGCGTCGACCCGGCTCGACCAGGCGAAGTCGGGATCGCGCCCGGCCCACTCGACGCTGGTGTGCGGATCGCCCTCGACCGGCGGCAGGTAGTCGCCCATGTCCCCCGCGCCGCCGGCAGAACCGGCCGCGCGGACCAGGCCGAACGTCGAGTAGTGCGCTCCCCGGTCGACCGGCTCGTTCACGCAGGCGGTCACCGCCTGCGGACGCGCCCGGGCCACGGCCTCGAACAGCGTCTCAACACCGTCCCGGAGCTGGTCGCAGGCCGCGTGCCAGGTCTTCACATCGTTGACGATCACCTGCTGGCCGACGGCGCGGTCGTAGTAGACGTTGTGCAGGATGCCGTGCCGACCGGGGCCGACGCCGGTGAGCGCCGAGGTGTGGTTGGTGAGCGTGACGCTGGGAAACTCGGCGATGGCTCCGCCGGTCAGTGCCGTGCCGTCGGCGAGCAGCCGGGCGACGTTCGGCAGGGCACCGGAGCCGGCGAGGTGCAGCAGGTCGTTGCAGTTCGCGCCGTCCCACAGCAGGCCCACAACGTGGCGCGCGGCGCCGGGGGTGACCAGGTCGGTCAGCGCGCTGCCCTCGGCCCCGGGCAGGCTCGCCCCGGCGAGCACGGCCAGGGTGGGGGCGATGTCGACGACCCGGGCCACGCCTGCGCGCAGGCCGCGAGCATGCACCCCGGCCCCGGAGAGCACCAGGGGTGCCCGGGACTGACCGGCGTCCAGCGAGCCGTGCTCACCGAGGTGGCCGCCGCGTTCCGGCCAGTAGTGCCCCGGGGTGTGCACGACGATCAGATCGGGCGAGCGGGTGGCGTCGCCGAACGCGGACAGCAGCCGCCGGCCCGCGAACGGATAGGCGTTGCGTTCGTTCGGCGGGGACGGATCCGCCAGGGCACGTTCCAGGGGC
This sequence comes from Frankia sp. R82, assembly GCF_023716925.1. Taxonomy (GTDB): domain Bacteria; phylum Actinomycetota; class Actinomycetes; order Frankiales; family Frankiaceae; genus Frankia. The sequence continues at coordinate 1,853 of NZ_JAMQQG010000063.1, read as the reverse complement.
ACGCCGTGCAGCGGATCCTGCGAGCTCAGCGGGTCGCGCCCGGAACGCACCTCCCAGGGCCCGTCCGGCGTCGCGATGGGCACCCGGGCAGAGCCCGCGGCGTTCGCGACGTACAGCCACGGCGCGTCCACCCAGGCGACCAGGTCGACGATCGCCGCCAGCTCCGGTGCGGTGAGCACGGCGACGGCCCGGCCCAGGTCGCCGGGACCGGGCGGAGCGGCCGGTCTGGTGACCGCCGCGAACGCTACCGGTTGGGGCTGGGGCAACAGATCGGGGGCGGATGGGGCTCCGGTCGACAGCGGGTAGACGCGATCGCGACTGGGCACGAGCGGAACACTATCCGGACGTCATCGTCGTGGGAACGAATCGACGGCCAACAGCGGCGGGCGGGACACCGACCACTCGGTGTCCCGCCCGCTCGGGTGTGCGCTGGGCGGCAGTGAGGTTCAGGCCGCGACCTCCTCGGGGCGTACCTTGCGCGGCCGGCCACGGGGGCGCTTGCGCGGGACGACGGCGCCGGTCACGACCAGCTCGCCACCCCACACCCCCCACGGCTCGCCCCGGTCGAGTGCCGCTGTCAGGCAGGCCACTCGGACCGGGCAGGTACGGCAGACGGCCTTGGCCGTCTCCACGTCCGCGGGGGATTCCGCGAAGAACATTTCCGGATCGACGTCCCAGCAGGGCAGAACGAGCCGATCCTGCTCGATCCGGGCGACGATCGAGTCATCGAACACCGGGGTGTCACCTCCGACACGGTTGGGCTTCGAGCGGATGGAGGAAGCGAAACGACAAAGAGCCGCGATCCCGATCGGGATCGCGGCTCTCGTGTCAGCTCCGGAGCGCTTACTCCGGGAGCGGATCGAGGACGAATCCCGACAGGAGGTGACGGTTCGTGGACAGCTGGTCAGCGGCACGCCGAGCGGCCGGACCGGGCACCGTGAGCAGCGCAACAGCTGCCAGCGGCGATGCTTTGGACGACCGGGTGCCGAACGCCGCCCCGGCGCACGGCTGTGCCGTGGCCGACCGCATGGCGGCCAGCTGAGCGGTGGCCGACTGCGCGGGCACCATCGGGCTGACGGGCAGGCCGAGGACCCGCGTGCGGGCACCGGTCGACCATTGCCCGGCAGCGCCGGCATAGCGCGCACGCGCAAGCATCGGATCGGCGGCAGCGCCCGTGCCCGGGAGGCTGGCCGCGGACATCAGGCCCTGGCGGCGGATGACCTCGCCACTCACCCTGCCCAGCAGAATGTTCACCATTGCGAGATCACCTCGATTCTCCGGAGGGCCGGTGGCGCATGGCAGCCAGTCGGCGTCTGTGGGGCGTCGAGGTAACCGTAGAAGGCCTTCGCGAGAACCTCAACGTATTTTCTGTGTCGCGTGTCCGACACGTTGTGTCATCGACTCCGGACGAGGGTCACCGGACCGGGGTCATGGCGTGGCACGACCGGCGACCAGCGCCAGCACCGCCGCACCGTACCGGTCGAGCTTGGTCTGACCGATCCCGGGAATCTGGACCAGGTCGGCGACCGTGGTGGGCCGGCATTCGGCGATCGCGCGCATGGTCGCATCGGTGAGGATCACGAACACGGGCATCCGGGCGTCCTTCGCGGTCGCCGCCCGCCAGATCCGCAGGCGTTCGTACAGCGCGGCATCGATGTTGCCGGGGCACCGCGTGCACCGCCCGGCCCGCGCAGCCGCGCCGGTCAGCGCCTGGTCGCAGACCCGGCAACGCACCGCGGAGCGTCCCCGGGTCTGGATCCGCCCCCCATCCGCCACCGTGCCGGTCCGGTCCGTCCCCTCCCCCCCTGGCGACCGCCCCGCGGCACCGGAGCCGGATCCGGCCGACCCGGCAC
>NZ_JAMQQG010000062.1 GCF_023716925.1 Frankia sp. R82 | reverse complement strand
CCCCCGAGGCGACCGTGGCCGAGACGACCCGTCCGGCGGCGGCCCAGGCCGCCGCCGACACGAGCGCCACCGTCGCCGAGACGGCCGCCACGCCGGCCGCGGGCACTCCGGAGAAGGCGGAGGAGTAGATCATGCTTATTCCCCGGAAGGTAGCGCACCGCAAGCAGCACCACCCTGGTCGCACTGGTGCGGCCAAGGGCGGCACGCGGGTCACCTTCGGCGAGTACGGCATCCAGGCCCTTGAGTCGGCCTACGTGACGAACCGCCAGATCGAGTCGGCCCGTATCGCCATGACCCGGCACATCCGCCGAGGTGGCAAGGTCTGGATCAACATCTACCCGGACCGTCCGCTGACCAAGAAGCCGGCCGAGACCCGGATGGGTTCCGGTAAGGGTTCGCCCGAGTGGTGGGTCGCGAACGTCAAGCCGGGCCGGGTGCTGTTCGAGCTGTCCGGAGTTGCCGAGCCGGTGGCTCGCGAGGCCATGCGGCGTGCCATCCACAAGCTGCCGATGAAGTGCCGTTTCGTGGTTCGTGAAGGTGGTGCGTGATGGCTGTCGCTACCGCGGACGAGCTGCGGGGCCTGACCGGCGAGGAACTCGTCGACAAGCTCCGGGAAGCCAAGGAGGAGCTGTTCAACCTCCGGTTCCAGGCGGCGACCGGGCAGCTGACCAACAACCGCCGGCTGCGCGTCGTACGACGTGACATCGCCCGGATCTACACGGTGATGCGCGAACGCGAGCTGGGCATCACCGACGATCCGGCGCTGGCCGCCGGCGCGGCTGACGACGACGCGACGGAAGCGTGAGGGCAGTGGCAGACGAGACCGAGAACGCCTCGCAGGAGGCCCCGGAGAGCACCGAGGCGGCGCTCGACCGTGGGTTCCGCAAGGTCCGCGAGGGCCTGGTCGTCAGCGACAAGATGACCAAGACCGTCGTCGTCGCCGTCGAGGACCGGGTGCAGCACCCCCTGTACGGCAAGACGATTCGCCGCACGAAGAAGGTCAAGGCGCACGACGAGAGCGGCACCACCGGTGTCGGCGACCGCGTCCTGCTGATGGAGACCCGGCCGCTGTCCGCCACCAAGCGCTGGCGGGTCGTCCGGGTGCTGGAGAAGGCCAAGTAGTTCTCACGACCCGGGGCGACGCCCCTCGGCCAGGCAGTACCGGTTGGTCAGTGGTACCGGGTGATCAGTAGTACCGGGTGATCAGGAGCGGAAAGTGATTCAGCAGGAGTCGCGACTTCGGGTCGCCGACAACACCGGAGCGCGGGAGATTCTCTGCATCCGGGTGCTTGGCGGCTCTGGGCGTCGTTACGCAGGGATCGGCGACATCATCGTCGGCACGGTCAAGGATGCCCTGCCCGGCGCCGGCGTGAAGCGCGGCGACGTGGTCAAGGCGGTCGTGGTGCGCACCACCAAGGAGCGCCGGCGGCCGGACGGCTCCTACATCCGGTTCGACGAGAACGCGGCGGTGCTCATCCGGGACGGCGGTGACCCCCGGGGTACCCGTATCTTCGGGCCGGTCGGCCGCGAGCTGCGGGACAAGAAGTTCATGAAGATCATTTCTTTGGCGCCGGAGGTGCTGTGACCGTGGCCAGCCTGAAGATCAAGAAGGGTGACACGGTCCAGATCATCACCGGTAAGGACCGTGGCCTCAAGGGCAAGGTCATCCGGGCGTACCCGGAGCTGAACAAGGTGCTGGTGGAGGGGGCGAACCGGATCACCCGACACACCCGCGTCCAGCAGAGCGCGCGTGGCTCGCAGTCCGGGGGCATCATCACCCAGGAAGCGCCGATCCACGTCAGCAACGTGCAGATCATTGATCCGTCGGACGGCCGGCCCACCCGCATCGGCTACCGGATCAACGAGGACGGCACCAAGGTCCGCATCTCCCGGCGCACCGGCACCGAGCTGTAGGCCGGGCGAGCAGTCGAGAGCAGTGGGGAATCGAGTTCAGACATGACTGTCACCACCGAAGACCGGACCGCGGATGCCCGTCCGGTGCCGCGGCTCAAGCAGCGGTACCGCGACGAGATCGCCCCGGCGTTGCGCCAGGAGTTCTCCTACGCCAACGTCATGCAGATCCCCGGCGTCGTGAAGGTCGTCGTGAACATGGGTGTCGGCGACGCCGCCCGCGACGCGAAGCTCATCGACGGCGCCGTGCGTGACCTGGCGGCCATCACCGGTCAGAAGCCGGCCGTGCGGCGGGCAACGAAGTCCATCGCCCAGTTCAAGCTGCGCGAGGGCATGCCGATCGGCGCGAAGGTCACCCTGCGCGGCGACCGGATGTGGGAGTTCCTCGACCGGCTGGTCAGCATCGCGCTGCCGCGAATCCGCGACTTCCGCGGGCTGTCGCCCAAGCAGTTCGACGGCCGGGGCAACTACACGTTCGGCGTGGTCGAGCAGTCGATCTTCCATGAGATCGACATCGACCGGATCGACCGGGTTCGGGGCATGGACATCACGGTCGTGACCACCGCGACCACCGACGACGAGGGCCGGGCGCTCCTGCGGGCGCTGGGCTTCCCCTTCCGGGAGAACTAGACAGATGGCCAAGAAGGCACTGATCGAGAAGTCGAATCGCAAGCCGAAGTACGCGGTGCGCGGCTACACCCGCTGCCAGCGCTGCGGGCGGTCCCGCTCGGTGTACCGGGTCTTCGGACTCTGCCGGGTCTGCCTGCGCCAGATGGCACACCGCGGCGAGCTGCCGGGCATCACCAAGAGCTCCTGGTAGTTCGGAGCTCCTGGTAGTTCGGAGCTTTCGGCCTGCCGAGCTCGCACCTCCGTACCAACCCCGCACGTCCACCCGATCGCGGTAGGCCCGCAACCCGGCCGCCGGAGCGCTGTTCCGGAGCCGGTGGGAACCCCCGTGAGAAAGGCGTAACCCCATGACGATGACCGACCCCATCGCGGACATGCTCACCCGTGTCCGCAACGGCAGCCGGGCGTACCACGACCGTGTGGCCATGCCGCACAGCAAGATCAAGACGCACATCGCCGAGATTCTCCAGCAGGAGGGCTACATCTCCAGCTGGCACGTCGAGGACGCGACCTCGGCCGGCGGTGTCGGCCACACGCTGGTCATCGATCTGAAGTACGGGCCGAACCGGGAGCGCTCGATCGCCGGTATCAAGCGCATCAGCAAGCCTGGTCTGCGGGTCTACGCCAAGGCGACGAACCTGCCCAAGGTGCTCGGGGGACTGGGCGTCGCGATCATCTCGACCTCGTCGGGGCTGTTGACCGACAAGCAGGCGAACAAGCGGGGCGTGGGCGGGGAAGTCCTCGCCTACGTCTGGTAAGGAGGGCGAGCGATGTCTCGGATCGGGCGCCTGCCCATTCCCGTCCCCGGCGGTGTCGACATCACCGTTGAGGGACCCACGATCACGGTCAAGGGGCCCAAGGGCACCCTGAGCCACACCGTCGTCGAGCCGATCTCGGTCGACCGGGAGGAGGGTCAGCTCGTCGTGACCCGTCCCGACGACGACCGTCGGTCCCGCTCGCTGCACGGCCTGACCCGCACGCTGGTCTCGAACATGGTCACCGGCGTCACCGCCGGGTACTCCAAGACCCTGGAGATCGTCGGCGTCGGTTACCGCGTCCAGGCGAAGGGCTCCGACCTGGAGTTCGCGCTCGGCTACAGCCACCCCGTCCCGGTCAAGGCCCCCGAGGGCATCCGCTTCGAGGTGCAGACCCCGACCCGCTTCGTCGTCCACGGGATCGACAAGCAGCTCGTCGGCGAGGTCTCCGCGAAGATCCGCGGCCTGCGCAAGCCCGACCCCTACAAGGGCAAGGGTGTGCGCTACCAGGGTGAGGTCGTCCGCCGCAAGGTCGGGAAGACCGGGAAGTAGGAGATAGATCATGGCAGTGAGCCTTGGCGTCAGCGCGAAGCGGCGGATCTCGAAGCTCCGTCGGCATTCCCGCGTGCGCAAGAAGGTGGCGGGCACGCAGTCCCGTCCCCGGCTCGTCGTCACCCGGTCCTCGCGGCACATCTACGCCCAGGTCATCGACGACGTCGCCGGCCACACCCTGGCCTCGGCGTCCACCCTGGACGTGACCCTGCGCGGGGGCGAGGGCGACAAGAGCGCCCAGGCCCGCAAGGTCGGCGAACTGGTCGCGCAGCGGGCGAAGGCGGCCGGCGTCGACGCCGTCGTGTTCGACCGCGGCGGACGGACCTACGCGGGCCGCATCGCCGCGCTCGCCGACGCGGCCCGGGAAGGCGGTCTGGACTTCTGATGACCGCCCAGTCACCGGCCACCCCGGCCCGCCGGATCACGCGGACCGGTCAGCACAGTCAGAACAGGGAGATGTTGTAGATGCCAGGCCAGCAGCGCCGCGGCGGCGGCTCCGGCGGCTCGGACCGTCGGGAACGCCGGGACCGGTCGGGCGGCGGCCCGGCCCAGGAGAAGAACGCCTACGTCGAACGGGTTGTCGCGATCAACCGCGTGGCGAAGGTCGTCAAGGGTGGTCGTCGGTTCAGCTTCACCGCCCTCGTCGTCGTCGGGGACGCCGACGGAACGGTCGGGGTCGGCTACGGCAAGGCGAAGGAGGTGCCGGCCGCCATCGCCAAGGGTGTGGAGGAGGCCAAGAAGCACTTCTTCAAGGTGCCGCGGATCGGCTCGACCATTCCGCACCCGGTGCAGGGTGAGCGGGCGGCCGGAGTCGTGCTGCTCAAGCCCGCCTCGCCCGGTACCGGCGTCATCGCCGGCGGCCCGGTGCGCGCCGTGCTGGAGTGCGCGGGCGTCCACGACGTGCTGTCGAAGTCGCTCGGTTCGTCGAACCCGATCAACATCGTGCACGCGACCGTGGCCGCCCTGCGCGGCCTCATGCGGCCCGAGGAGATCGCGGCCCGGCGTGGGCTGCCGCTCGAGGACGTCGCGCCGCCCGCCATGCTGCGTGCCCGTGCTGTCGCGGCGGGTGCGTGATGGCGAAGCTGCGCATCACGCAGATCCGCTCGGGGATCGGCGGCACGCACAACCAGCGGGCGACACTGCGCACTCTCGGGCTGCGTAAAATCAACTCCTCGACGATCCGGGAGGACCGTCCGGAGGTTCTCGGAATGATCAGAACTGTGACCCACCTGGTCCGGGTCGAGGAGGTGGACGCCTAGCCATGGCCGAGCTGACGAAGACCGATGACGCCGGTGCCACCGAGGCCGGTGCCGAGCGTGGCCGTGGCCTGAAGGTGCACCACCTGCGCCCGGCACCCGGGGCGCACCGCAAGAAGATCCGGGTTGGCCGCGGTGAGGGCTCCAAGGGCAAGACGGCCGGGCGTGGCACCAAGGGCTCCAAGGCCCGCAAGCAGGTGCCGGCCCGGTTCGAGGGTGGCCAGATGCCGCTGCACATGCGGCTGCCCAAGCTCAAGGGCTTCAACAACCCGAACCGGATCGAGTACCAGGTGGTCAACGTCGCCACCCTCGCCGAGCTGTTCCCCGACGGCGGTCAGGTCGGCAAGGCCGACCTGGTGGCCCGGGGTGCGGTGCGGGCCAAGGCCCCGGTGAAGGTGCTGGGCAACGGCGACCTCGACGTCGCGCTGCACATCACCGCGGACGCGTTCTCCGCCTCCGCGCGCGAGAAGATCGCGGCCGCTGGCGGGAGCGTCACCGAAAGCTGAACGGACGGGCGGGGGTGGCGAACAGCGACCCCCGCCCGACGTGTGTCCGGACGCAGACGCCGGTCGCGCGCGTGGGCCGGACCGGCGCCGGACCGGTGTCGGCAGCCGGCCGACACGCACGGCGCAGCGTCCGATCCGGCTACTGCTGCTTACCGGACGTGATGTCCGGACGAGGGGACCTCGTGTCCTGTTACAGTCGCCTCACCGATGTCGGCCTGACGCCGACGCCGACGCCGGTGCTCTGCTCCGGGCAGAACCTCCACCCTCCCCGTCGGTCCGCCATCTCCAGCAGGAGGAGCCGTGCTCACCGCCTTCACACGGGCATTCCGCACTCCTGACCTGCGCAAGAAGCTGCTGTTCACCGTCGGGGTCGTGGTGCTGTTCCGGTTCGGCAGCGTCATGCCCTCACCCGGGGTCTCCACCCGCGCGGTCAACACCTGCCTGAACGCGGCCAGCGCCGAGGGCAGCAACGTGTACTCGCTGATCAACCTGTTCAGTGGCGGCGCGCTGCTCCAGCTGTCCATCTTCGCGCTCGGCATCATGCCGTACATCACCTCGAGCATCATCATCCAGCTGCTCGTCGTGGTGATCCCACGGCTCGAGCAGCTGAAGAAGGAAGGTAGCGCGGGCGAGCAGAAGCTCACCCAGTACACCCGCTACCTGACGATCGCGCTGGGCGTTCTGCAGGCCACCGGCATCGTGGCCCTGGCGCGCAGCGGCCGGCTGTTCCCGAGCTGTTCGGCAGCGATCATTCCGGACACGAGCCTGTTCCGGATCGCCACCATCGTGATCACGATGACCGCCGGTACCGCGGTCATCATGTGGATGGGTGAGCTGATCACGGCCCGTGGCGTCGGCAACGGTATGTCTCTGCTGATCTTCACATCGATCGCGGCGCGGCTGCCCTCCGAGGGCAGCAGCATTCTGCAGGTCGCCGGCGGCGTCGTATTCGCCCTGGTGATTCTGCTGGGGCTCGCCATCGTGGTGTTCGTGGTGTTCGTGGAGCAGTCGCAGCGGCGCATCCCGGTCCAGTACGCCAAGCGGCTCATCGGCCGGCGGATGTACGGCGGGACCTCCACCTACCTGCCGATCAAGGTCAACCAGGCCGGCATCATCCCGGTCATCTTCGCCTCCTCCCTGCTCCAGCTCCCGCAGCTGATCGGGCAGGTGTGGAGCAACCAGGGCTTCCAGGACTTCGAGCAGCGTTATCTCTCACGCGGCGACCACCCGCTCTACCTGGTGACATACTTCGCACTCATCATCTTCTTCACCTACTTCTATGTTGCGATCACCTTTAACCCGACGGAGGTGGCCGACAACATGAAGAAGTACGGTGGGTTCATCCCTGGGCTCAGACCAGGCAACCCGACGGTGGAGTACCTCAAACACGTACTTGATCGGATCACCCTCCCGGGCTCGCTGTTCCTCGGTGTGATCACGGTCCTTCCGCTGGCACTGTTGAACCTGACCAAGGACCAGCCGTTCCCGTTCGCGGGCACCTCGGTCCTGATCATGGTAGGGGTGGGGCTGGAAACGGTGAAGCAGATCGAGAGCCAGCTCATGCTCCGCAACTACGAAGGTTTCCTCCGGTAGTGCGCCTCGTACTGGTGGGACCGCCCGGTGCCGGAAAGGGTACACAGGCCGCGTTCATCGCCCAGGCGCGGTCGATCCCCAAGATCTCCACAGGGGACATTTTCCGAGCGAACGTGCGACAGGGAACGGAACTGGGCCTCAAGGCCAAGGCATACATGGATGCCGGCGACCTCGTCCCGGACGAGATCACGATCGGCATGGTGCGTAACCGGCTCGCCGAGGACGACGCCGTGAAGGGCTTCCTGCTGGACGGTTTCCCCCGCAACGTGCCGCAGGCCGAGGTGCTCGGCCAGATGCTCGATGCGATGGGGACCAAGCTGGACGTGGTCCTGGAGCTCGTCGTTGACGATGACGAGGTGGTGCGGCGACTGTCCGGCCGGCGCACCTGCCGCAACTGCGGGCACATCTGGCACCTCGACTTCGACCCGCCGTCGGTTGAGGACGTGTGTGACCGCTGCGGCGGCGACCTGTTCCAGCGCGACGACGACCGCTCGGAGACGGTGCGCCATCGCCTCGAGGTGTACGCCGACCAGACGTCGCCCCTGGTGGCCTACTACGCCGAGAAGGGCATCCTGATCGGCATCGACGCCACCGGTCCGGTGGACAACGTCACCGACCGCGCGCTGGACGGTCTACGCCACTACGGCGACTGACCGCCGCGGCGCCTGTGGGCGCCGGTGGGCGCCCGGCGAGGTCGGTGCCGAGCCCGTTGCCCCGGAGGTCGGGTACCGGGCCGCCCGGCATCCGACCGATGGCGATCCGGGTGGCTGGCGATCCGGGTCGGTGGCCGGGTGCTCGGCCTGGCCGGTGTGAGTACGGTGGTTAGCATCGGAAGCAGACCGGTACACGGACCCGGTACCCGGACCCGGCACACGGACCCGGTATCTGGACCCAGTACATGGACACGGACCGGGACGAGAGCGTGGCGCGACGAGAACACGTCCAGATCAAGTCGGCGGCTGAGATCGCCAGGATGCGGGTGGCCGGGCTGCTTGTGGCCAGGACCCTCGCCCGGCTGCGGGAGGCGGTCGCTCCCGGCGTCACCACGGCCGACCTCGACGCCCTGGCCGAACAGACGATCCGAGGTGAGGGTGGCATCCCGTCGTTCAAGGGATACGCCCAACCGCCCTACCCGGCCTCCATCTGCAGTTCGGTCAACGACGAGGTCGTCCACGCCATCCCGAGCCGCAAACGGGTGCTGCGCGAGGGCGACATCATCTCGATCGACTGTGGCGCGATCGTCGACGGCTGGCACGGCGACGCGGCGATCACCGTTCCGGTCGGTGAGGTGCCCCCGGCGGTCCTCGCCATGATCGAGACGTGCGAGGGCGCGTTGTGGGCGGGGCTTGCGGCGGCGCAGCTCGGCGGCCGGCTCACCGACATCAGCAACGCGGTGGAGCGTCATGTCCGCCCGCACGAGTACGGCATCGTCGACCACTACGGCGGCCACGGCATCGGCACCGAGATGCACCAGCCGCCGCACGTGCTCAACTACGGTCGCCCCGGGCGCGGGATCAAACTGGTGGAAGGCCTGGCCCTGGCCATCGAGCCGATGATCACCATGGGCAGGCCGGACACCAGGGTGCTCGCCGACGACTGGACGGTCGCCACCAGCGACGGCAGCCTCGCGGCCCACACCGAGCATTCGGTGGCGATCACCCCTCGTGGGCCCTGGGTGCTCACCGAGCCGGACGGCGGGGTTGCCCGTCTCGCCGCCCTCGGCGTCGCCTGTGGGCAGCCCGCCGACGCTCCCAGCGGGATCGGCTGAGCACTCCGGAGCGTGGCGTGGGTGTGGTCCGCGCGTCGTGACCGAGCCCTGTTGGCCCTTGACGGGTGGGCCACGTACACTCTTCAGTTGGCGGTCTTCTCACGCCGGTGTGCTCCACCGCGTCGATAGCAGTCGGTGAAAACGTGGCAGTTGCGGTCGGTGGCAGTGTGGTCGGCAGACCAGGGCTCCCTTCCGGGCGCTCGGGTCTGTGACCTGGGTGTTTTCGGGTTCTGCCCCGGTTCGCCCGACCGGCTGCGGCCGTACCGCCGGCTTACTCGTCGACGTCAGGACAGCGGAGGACATGCCGAAGAAGGACGGGGCCATCGAGATCGAGGGCCGTGTGGTGGAGCCGCTCCCGAACGCCATGTTCCGGGTGGAGCTCCAGAACGGTCATCGCGTTCTCGCCCACATCAGCGGAAAGATGCGCCAGCACTACATCCGGATCCTGCCGGAGGACCGCGTCGTGGTCGAGCTCTCGCCCTACGACCTGTCCCGCGGTCGGATCGTCTACCGCTACAAGTAGCACCAGCTCGTCGCACTCGGTGGCCCGGCTTCGGCCGGGTCGCCGGTAATGCCCCCCTGTCTCCATCGCCACGCGCGGCCCGCGGCTGCGCAGGAGGTCCGCAACAGCCGTGAAGGTCAAGCCAAGCGTCAAGAAGATCTGCGACAAGTGCAAGGTGATCCGGCGCCACGGTCGCGTCATGGTCATCTGCGACAATCTGCGTCACAAGCAGCGCCAGGGCTGAGTCCCCGGCGGGTGGGCTCCGTCTCGCGGCAGGCACGCTGACGCGTGCCGACCGTGGTCCGCGCCGGACGGTGACCACCACCCCCAAGCGATGCCAGGCGTCCCCATGTGGGGCGCTTCCACCCCCGGTCCGGAGGCCGGGGCCCGCACGGTGCACAGCCGCGCGGGACGGTGTCGCCCGAGACCTCCGGTTGCAGGAAGGAAACATCGGTTCATGGCACGCCTGTCTGGCGTCGACCTTCCCCGCGAGAAGCGGGTTGAGATCGCTCTGACCTACATCTTCGGCATCGGCCGCAGCCGCTCGCGGGACACGCTCGCCGCCACCGGAATCAACCCGGACACGCGCGTTCGTGACCTCAGCGAGGACGAGATCGTCCGGCTGCGTGAGTGGATCGACGCGAACTACCGGGTCGAGGGTGACCTCAACCGGGAGATCAAGCAGGACATCCGGCGCAAGATGGAGATCGGCTGCTACCAGGGTCTCCGGCACCGGCGTAACCTGCCGGTCCACGGTCAGCGCACGCACACCAACGCGCGTACCCGCAAGGGCCCGCGTCGCGCCATCGCCGGCAAGAAGAAGGCCGGCAAGAAGTAGTCGGTGCGCCGCCCGGCCGGCTCGGCCGCGGACGACCACTGATCGACGACCTCTCGTACACGGAGACCAGACGCGAAGATGCCACCCAAGACGCGCGCCGCCGGCGCCAAGAAGGTCCGGCGCAAGGAAAAGAAGAACGTCGCCCACGGGCACGCTCACATCAAGAGCACGTTCAACAACACGATTGTTTCGATCACGGACCCGACCGGGAACGTGATCTCCTGGGCCTCCGCCGGTCATGTCGGCTTCAAGGGCTCGCGGAAGTCGACCCCCTTCGCCGCGCAGATGGCCGCCGAGAACGCGGCCCGCAAGGCGCAGGAGCACGGTATGCGCAAGGTCGATGTGTTCGTGAAGGGCCCGGGCTCCGGTCGGGAGACCGCGATCCGTTCGCTGCAGGCGGCGGGTCTGGAGGTCGGGGCGATTCAGGACGTCACCCCGACCCCGCACAACGGGTGCCGCCCGCCCAAGCGGCGCAGGGTGTGACCATGCGGCGCAGCGGCCACGGCCGGGGGATCACCCCGGCCGGTGTCGCGGTGTCGCGTACGAGTTCGCGCCAGGAAACGAGAGAGAAGGAATAGATGGCCCGTTACACCGGCGCGGACTGCAAGCGTTGCCGCCGCGAGAAGACGAAGCTGTACCTCAAGGGCAGCAAGTGCGACACCCCGAAGTGCCCGATCGAGATCCGGCCCTACCCGCCGGGCGAGCACGGTCGCGGCCGGACCAAGGACTCCGAGTACCTGCTGCAGAAGCGCGAGAAGCAGAAGTGCGCGCGCATCTACGGCATCCTCGAGAAGCAGTTCCGGGGCTACTACGACGAGGCCAACCGGCGTGCCGGCAAGACCGGTGACGAGCTGCTGAAGATCCTTGAGTCGCGGCTGGACAACGTGGTCTACCGGGGCGGCTTCGCGCCGTCGCGGGACGCCGCCCGCCAGGCGGTGCGGCACGGCCACGTGCAGGTCAACGGGCGCAAGGTCGACATCCCGAGCTACCGGATCACCGAGAACGACATCGTCGAGATCGCGCCGAAGGCCCGGGAGCTCACCCCGTTCGTGATCGCGCGGGAGACCGCCGGTCAGGGCCGGACGGTGCCGGCGTGGCTGGAGTCGATTCCGAGCCAGATGCGGATCCTGGTGCACTCCCTGCCAGCTCGCCAGGTGATCGACACTCAGGTCCAGGAGCAGCTGATCGTCGAGCTCTACTCCAAGTAGGGCCTGGCGACACCCGATCGCCTCTGCGATGCACCGTTTCGCGGTGCACACTGGAGAGGCGACGGGTGCTCACCGGTGCCATGTGCACCGGACCCGCGGACGGGGCGGACCGATGTCCCGTCCGCCGGCCGCCCGATCTTGGGCGGCCCGCACTGCACGGCGTCATATGGCGGGCGTCGTGGGCGGAAGGATCACCACCACCATGCTGATCGCTCAGCGTCCCACCCTGGTCGAGGACCCGATCTCCGAGTTCCGCTCGCGGTTCGTGATCGAACCGCTGGAGCCCGGCTTCGGCTATACCCTCGGCAACTCGCTGCGCCGGACCCTGCTGTCCTCCATCCCCGGCGCCTCGGTGACCAGCATCCGCGTTGACGGGGTGCTGCACGAGTTCTCCACCGTGCCCGGCGTCAAGGAGGACGTGACCGACCTGATCCTGAACCTCAAGGAACTGGTCGTCAGCTCCGACAACGACGAGCCAACCGTGATGTACCTGCGCAAGCAGGGTCCCGGTGAGGTCTCGGCGGCGGACATCGCCCCCCCGGCCGGCGTCGAGGTGCACAACCCCGAGCTGCGCCTGGCGACCCTGAACGACAAGGGCAAGCTCGAGATCGAGCTGACCGTCGAGCGGGGCCGTGGCTATGTCAGCGCCGCGCAGAACAAGCAGGCCGGCCAGGAGATCGGGCGGATCCCGATCGACTCGATCTACTCGCCGGTGCTGAAGGTGACCTACAAGGTCGAGGCCACCCGCGTCGAGCAGCGCACCGACTTCGACCGCCTCATCGTCGACGTCGAGACCAAGCCGTCGATCTCCCCGCGTGACGCGATGGCCAGCGCCGGCAAGACCCTCGTCGGCCTGTTCGGGCTGGCGCAGGAGCTCAACGCCGAGGCCGAGGGCGTCGACATCGGCCCGTCCGCCGCGGACGCGGCGCTGGCGGCGGATCTCGCGCTGCCGATCGAGGAGATGGACCTGACCGTCCGCTCCTACAACTGCCTCAAGCGTGAGGGCATCCACACGATCGGCGAGCTGGTCTCGCGCAGCGAGGCCGACCTGCTCGACATCCGCAACTTCGGGCAGAAGTCGATCGACGAGGTCAAGACGAAGCTGGGCGCCATGGGCCTGCAGCTCAAGGACTCCCCGCCCGGATTCGACCCGCGGCAGGCCGTCGACACCTACGGCACCGACACCTACAACGCGCCGTTCTCCGACCCGCACGACGACGGCGCCGAGTTCGTCGAAACCGAGCAGTACTGACCTTCCGAGGGCCCCCGCACGGTGCGGGGGCCCTCGTACGACATCCGGTGGCCGCATGCCGCCGTCCTACGGGCGGGCAGCCTGGCGGGACAGTGAAAGGAACGAGGAGCACTCATCATGCCCACGCCAACCAAGGGCGCCCGGCTCGGTGGCAGCCCCGCACATGAGCGGCTGCTGCTGGCCAACCTCGCCACCGCGCTGTTCGAGCACGGCGGCATCACCACCACCGAGGCCAAGGCCAAGCGGCTGCGTCCGTACGCCGAGCGGCTGGTGACCTTCGCCAAGCGCGGTGACCTGCACGCCCGGCGCCGCGTGATGCGCCACGTCCGGGACAACTCGGTCGTGCACACCCTGTTCACCGAGATCGGTCCTCGGTACGCCAACCGTGAGGGCGGCTACACCCGGATCATCAAGCTCGGTAACCGCAAGGGTGACAATGCGCCCCTGGCCCGCATCGAGCTGGTCGAGGCGCTCACCGTCGGCCAGCAGGCCGTCGGTGAGGCCGAGCGCGCTCGCGGCACCCGCTTCGAGGAGCGCGGCAAGCCGACCGGCGCTACCGTCGAGGCCGCCGAGGACCTGGCCAAGGAGTCCCCGACCGCCGCTGCCGTGGCCGCCGAGGCCGCCGAGGCCGAGGCAGCCGAGAAGCCTGCCACCGAAACTCCTGACACCGGCTCCTGAGGCGTCAGCCCTGTTCTGACCGCTGGCGTCGGTGTTGCGTGCAACCGCGACGATGTCGGTCGTGACGATCACCGAAGGCCCGCTGCCCTGTTCCGGGCGGCGGGCCTTCGCTGTTGCGACGGCCGCGGGTCCGTCCACCGCCTGGGCAGTGCCCACCGCTCGGGGAGTACGAGATGTCCGATGAGATGCGTGGTCCACGCGGCCTGCCGCCCCTGGCCGGATCCGGAGCCGGGCTGGTTCGGCTGCGTCTCGACATCAGCTACGACGGCACGCCGTTCGCCGGCTGGGCCCGCCAGCCCGCGCAGCGCACCGTGCAGGGCGACGTCGAGGACGCACTCATCCGGGTCACCCGGCTGGCCGCGGTCCGGCTGACCGTTGCCGGCCGCACCGATTCCGGGGTGCACGCCCTCGGGCAGGTCGCGCACGTCGACCTGCCCGAGGAGGTGCCGCTGGGTGGTCTCGCCCGCCGGCTCAACGGGGTGCTCGACCGCTCCATCCGGGTCACGGGCGTGGCGCCCGCGCCGGCCGGCTTCGACGCCCGGTTCTCGGCGTTGTCCCGCCGCTACGTCTACCGAATCACCGATGCGGCGTTCGGCGCCGAACCGCTGCGCCGCTTCGACACCCTGGCCTGGCCACGCCCCCTCGATGCGGGTGCGATGGCCACTGCCGCCCTGCAGCTGCTCGGTGAGCACGACTTCGCCGCGTTCTGCCGGCGCCGGGAGGGCTCGACCAGCGTTCGGACCCTGCTGCGCCTGGACGTCTCCCGTCGGCGCGACCATGTCCTGACCGCGGACGTCGAGGCGGACGCGTTCTGCCACTCGATGGTCCGGGCCCTGGTCGGGGCGCTGCTCGCGGTCGGCGAGGGGCGCCGCCCACCGCAGTGGCCGGTGGCCGTGCTGCACCGCGGCCTGCGGGACCCGGCGGTCACGGTCGCGCCCGCCCACGGCCTGACCCTGGTGGAGGTGCGCTACCCCCCGGACGCGGCGCTGGCCGCCCGGGCCGAGGTGACCCGGGCCGTGCGCGTCCCCACCAATCCCTCGGGCTGACCCCCGCGGCGCGCTGCCCGCGGGC
>NZ_JAMQQG010000061.1 GCF_023716925.1 Frankia sp. R82 | reverse complement strand
GACAAGATCCACCATCTGTTGGCGGAACTCTTCCGTGTACGGCGGTTTTGATCTCGGCACCTGTACTCCTCCCTGAGTCCATTATCTCAAAGAGCCCAGGTGTGAACAGAATCGGGTCAACTTCACGGCGACGATGGCTCGAATCGAGCGCTTCATGTTCTCCTCCTTGAAGGGTGGGGAAGCGCCCAGGCTCTACGGGCGACCCGGTGTCGTCGCGGAGCTGGCCGCGTGTCCTGCTGTCACCGTGGCGACAGAGCCACCGGCGGATGAGGCGTAGGCCCCTCTGGGTCACCACCCCCCGGCTACCAGCGCCAGGTGGAAGCCGATCGAGAAGAGCGGTCTATGCGCTGGCCACTACCTGGTGCCAAGGCAGCAACCCAGGCACTCAATCCAATACTTGATGTTGTTTTCAACAGATCATGGCTGCTCGGGAAGGTTGTGGGGAACTTTCCCGGGAACTCGCGGCAAAGCCTCCGGGCATGGACAACAGGACCTTCGCGGGCTCGAAGCCCGCATCCTCCGCGCCGCGCCGGACGTCACCCGCTCTCCACAGCTGGATGCAGGACTGGGCGGACTGGTCTCAGTCCGGGCCCGCTGACCGTGCGGTCGACCGCTGGCGTGCCGCATCGTCCTTGATCGCGCCGCTCGCAGATCTCGATCAGATTCTGGTCGGCTGCGGCGCTGGCGGCCAGGTCGAGGCCGGGCTGGCCGACCAGCGGCTGCTCTTTCTCGTGACAGCGGCCGTCCACGGGGATGTGGACGCGGCGCGGGTGGTCATGGCGCGGATGATGCCGGCGCTGGTCTCGAAGGCTGGGGCCCATGCCCGTGCGGGCCGGATGGATTTCGACACCGCGTTCACCGAGCTCATCGCCGCGGCGTGGATCGTGGTAACCACCTATCCCGTCGAGCGGCGTCCCGCAAAAGTCTGGATCAATATTCTGTTGGACTCCGAGCAGGCGGTCTTCGGCCGGCCCCGGCTCGCCCACCGCCGAACAGTCCCCATGCCATTCACGCTCCTGGCCGACCAGGCCAATCCCTTGATCTTCATCGGCCGCGATCCCCTCGTCGAGCTGCTCGACCTGCTGGCGGCAGCCCGGCGGGCGGGGCTGGCATCGAGCAACCTGCAGCTGCTCCTCGACCTGGGAGTCCACGGCCTGAGCCCTCAGGAGATCGCTGTTCGCGACAGGGTCACTGACCGGGCAGTCCGGATGCGTCGCCAGCGGGCCATCGTCGAGCTCGTCACCCTGCTCGATCTCCCATCACCGCACCGCATGGCTACAAGGCCGCGGCAGGCTGCAACGCCAGCAACTCGCGGCGATCAGGTTCTGGCGGGCGCGGCGTGAGCGGGCGTCAAGGCGGTCCCGCTGTTGCCGGGCTTGGCCTCGATGGGGAGATCGCCCTGGCCGCCACGGCCATTTTCCTCGCCACGCTGACCGGCGGGATCTGGGCAGGCGCCCAGCTTGCCGCCCTCGCCCTCGGCGGCCACCGGCCCCTGCACCTCACCAGCGATGAAACGCTCGCCGCGCTCCCGCAGCTCGCTGCCCACCCCGGCCGGCCAGCCGCCGCCTGGCCAGAGCGGGTCGCCAGCCAACTGCCCGGCTTGGTCGGCTACTGGGCGTGCACCGCGCTACCGCTCGCAGTTCTGACCCTCCTGTGTGGGCTGGCGGCAACCCTGCTGGTCACCGGCGTCGGCGTCACCCGCAGACGCCGCCTCGGCATCGATCCCGAAGCCCGGTTCGCCCGTCCCCTCGACCTGCTCCCCCTGTGGGTGTCCGGCCCCACCCTCGGACGGATGGTCCTCGGCCGCCTCGGCCCAAGCCAGCGCGACCGGCTCATTGCCACCGAGGACTCCACCCGTCCCCTCGACCGCACCGTCCACCGCTGGCAGGCCCGACGCGCCGCCCGGCGCCGCGGACAACGCGGCACCACGATCGTCATCGGCCCGTCCCAATGCGGTAAGACCGCGGCGCTGGCGATCCCCGCGATCCTCGAGTGGGACGGCCCGCTCATCGCCCTGAGCGTCAAAACCGACCTGCTCGGCGCCACCATCGAACGCCGCCGCCGCGTCGGCCAGGTCGCCGTGTTCGACCCGACCCGGGCCACCGGCCAGCCCACCACCGCCTGGTCCCCGCTCGAGAGCGCACGCAGCCTCGCCGGCGCCCGACGCGCCGCTCGCTCCATCGTCAACGCCACCTCGTGGACGTCAGGCAGCTCCGGCGATATGAGCTTCTGGACCTCGGCCGCCGAGGACCTGCTCGCCGGCCTGTTCTGGGGCGCGGCCACCGTGGGCCTGGGCATGGACACCGTCGTCCGCTGGGTCGTCGGAATGGAACGCGACCCGGTCCGCGCGATCCTCACCCCGCTGGCCAGCCATCTCGACCCGACCATCGCCGCGGACGGCGCCCAGGTCCTCGCCGCGTTCACCGGCCTGTGGGCCTCCGACCGCAAACAGGTCTCCTCCACCTACCTGGTCGCCCGCCAGATGATCCAGCCCTGGCAGGAACCCGACGTCGCCGCCTCCGCCACCGCCTCCCACCTCTCCCTCGACTGGCTCCTGGACACCAGCGACGACGGCACGCAGACCAACACCCTGTACCTGTCCGCCGACCTCGACGACGCCGAACGGCTCGCCCCCGTCCTCGGCGGCCTCGTCGACGACCTGCTACGCCAGGCCTACGCCCAGGTCGGACACACCGGCATCCCCCTGGACCCGCCGCTGCTCGTCGTCCTCGACGAAGCCGGCAACTGGCCCATGCAGAACCTTCCCGGACGCATCTCGACCTGCGCCGGCATCGGCATCCAGCTCCTGCTCGTCTACCAGAGCAAAGCCCAGATCGACGCCGCCTACGGGACGAAAGCCGACGTCGTCATCTCCAACGCGATCACGAAAGTGTTCTTCGCCGGCCAGTCCGACCGCTCCACCCTCGACTACGCCAGCGGCCTGCTCGGCCAGGAACACATCGTGCAGACCAGCACCTCCACCGACAGCCCAGGCCTTGCCGCCCTCGGATCCGCCGGCCGGCGCAGCATCTCCCAGGCCCCCACCCGCCTCGAGCTCCTGCCCGCCGCGCTGCTGCGTCAGGTCGCACCCGGGCAGGCCCTGCTCATCCACAACACCCTGCCGCCGGCCCATCTGTTCGGCCGCTACTGGTACCTCGACCCCGACCTGCACGCCCTCGCCACCGGCCGCCGCCTGTCCCGCCGGGCCCTGACCCGCCAGGCCGCTCAACGCCGCGTCACCACCGCCGCCACCATGACGTCCGCCGCCGTGTCGTCCTCTGATGCGTCGCTGGCCACCGAGCCGATCCCCACGCTCTCCCCGGGCACCGCCGCCTCGGATGGTTCGGACGGTTCGGAATCCGTCACGGACGAGCTGATCCGCCAGCTCCTGACACAGCGAGCCACACCCGACCGTGCGGTCTCCCTGCCGCTCTCCCCCGACCCGTCCGTCGAGGAGGACCTCGATGACCAGCCGCCCCCGCAAACCCCGTGATGAGCGGGCCACCCCCGCCGGACACTCCCCCACTGCACGCGTTTCGCCTGCTCCGAGGCCAGGTCCTCATCGATCTGCCGTTCCAACCCCACGCCATCAGCGCCGCCAGTACCGTCCGCGTCGCCACCCTGTGGCCCAACGCCGACGACCCCCGCGGCTGGGCGCACACCCCCTGGGAACCCGCCGGCTACGGCCGCGGATTCCGCCCCGGCCCGGTCGAACTCGGCGACGTCGTCGGCTTCATCGCCGAATCCCGGCCACCCGCCCGCGCACTACCCACCGCGATCCCCACGTCCTTCCACGACCAACCGGCCCTCACCCGCCACCTGACCTGGTACGGCTACCTGCACGAAATCAGCGACCTCCACCTCCTGCTGCGCGGCCCCTACCCCCAGCCCCTCGCCGCCTATACCGCCGCCCAACGAGCCCTGATCGCCACCCTCGACCACCAGAACACCGGACGCGAACCCGTCCTGCCCGCCTCACCACCCCTGACCACCAGCATCACCCACACCGCCGAACACAGCACCGTCGGCGACATCCACCACGGATGGATCCGCGTACCCGCCCGCCTGCTCACCCACGCCCTCATGCAACCCGTCGACCAGCTCCGCCACCGTCTCACCGCACGGGCGCCCTCCCTGCTCACCGGCCACGAGCCCCCCATCACCCTCGCCGCTCTCGCCGCCCGCCACCTCGCCGACCAACTCCACGAACCCTTCCTTGCCGCCCCCACGCCACTACCCACACCCCCCGCCCCAGACGTTCCCGCGCCGCCGCCTCCCGCCGACCCTGAACCCGAGCCCGACGCGTCCAGCACCGCTGACGGGACGAGCACCACCGGCCCCGCCTCACCGGACACGACGCCCGGCCCCTCCGACGGGCCCGACGCCCATGGGGCGCCGGACGCGCCGGACCCGGCCGATTCACCCTCGGCGTCTGCCCCCGCAGATCTGCCCGTCACCCCGCCCATCGATGCCATCCCAGGATTCGAGCCGCCATGAGCATCCCCGACCGCCGCGACACCCCGGAGCACGCCCGAAGGCCCACCATCCTCGACTTCTCAAGTCCGGCGGTGCCCGCCGACCTCGGTGATCTCGCTCGCCGCGCACTCGCACGCCACAGCGCCGGCATACCCGCCGACACCCTCATCGTCGCCCTCGCACACCAGGGCATCGTCGCAATCCGCACCCGCCACAGCCTCGTCGAGATCCGCGAACTGGCGGACGGCTGGACGCTCGTCAACGCCGTCGGCACGCCAGACCTCGCCACACTCGCCGCCGCAGCCCGCCTCCGTGCCACCCGCCTCGCCCGCCATCGCGCCCACTCGCACGACGCCTCCATCACTCCTCCAAAAGGGCATTGATCACTACAGCCGGCAGATGCGCCATCTGCACGTTCCCGCTTCCCGCCCTACCAGAACGTCAGGTTTTGCCGACGGTTGACCATTGAAGACTTCCGCCAAGCCGACCGAAGACCTACTGTTCCGCCGCCTGAAACTCCGACACTTCATCGGCGACAGAGTTCCGCGTGTCGAAGGGCTTTTTCTCGATGACGTTCAACCACGTCCTGCCCCTGCGCCATACCCCGCGACTCCTTCCTGAGCAGGTAGTCAGCGCGGGAAGCACCGCGTCATGACGCCGCGGGACGCGGTGCCGCTGGGCTATCTCCAGGACCCCGCACCGGTGAAAATGACCGTTCCCGCAGGCTGGTGGCGCCTGCGCCGCATCCTGACGCAACCGGGCCGCCAGCAGATCAGCGCCGAATTGTTCACCACGCTGCGCGCACCCGCACTGCAGGTCGAAGCCGACCTGCACGAAATCGACGGCCACCTCGGTTTCCCGCTGACCGCCCAGATGCGCGAACGGCTGCGCACCGCGGAACCAGAACTGTCCTTCGTCGCCCCCTACCCGACGGTGACAATGGAGCAGCTCGACCGAAACCCCAAGCTTCGACCCTGGCGAGCCAGCCGCGTCGACCTCGCCCGCGCCCCCTCCGCCACCTACGGCCGTCTCCACCACACGGACCCCCCGCTACGCAGCTGGCTCGACCCAGCAGGCGACATCCAGATCGAGATCCTGGCCGCAGCCGCCACCACGACCCCCGCCGGCCCGCAGGACCGGCTCGCCCTCGACCTGCCCTACCGCGTCCGCCACGAGGGACTCGTCGCCCTCTCCGGTCGATCAGCACGCATACCGGCCCGCATCGACCCCACCTCCGACACCGCGCTGCGCGCCGTCCTGGAAGACCTCACCACCCCACGGTCGGAGCCACTCACCCCACGCCAAAGCCGAGCCCTCGACGCCAGCAGGTACCTACGCCGGCTGATCACCGACTTCGAGGTTCACGAGGGAAGCCGCGTCGCCATCGAGGGCCCGGTCGGCTTTCCCCACAGCACCGGAACCGTCCGCAGGATCGATGTCCGCCCCAGCGGCGAACACACCCTGTGGCGTCCCGACGTCGCCGACCTACCCGGCCACCCCTGGAACGCCCTGCCCAACCGGGTGATGTCAACCCCGGCCGAACGTGTCCTCCCCACGCTGATGGCCAAGAACACCGTCGTCGGCGGCCCCTACGCCCCGGCGCATCTCGTCTACGGCGCCCTGATCAGCACAGTCGACGATCCCGCCAGCCGGGGAGGCACCGTCCTGCGCGCCCTCACCGACGCGGGAACGCTCACCTACGAGTTCCAACCCGTCGAACCGGACCAGGGCCCACGCGAGATCAGTGCCACCGACGTCGTACCCGTCGCCGGAACCGCCTGGCCCGACCTGCGCACCCTGCTCGAGGCACGCCTGGCCAACCACGTCGACCTCGTCGCAGGCGAACACCTGATCACCCTGCGCGAAGCAGCACCCGTCGTCCACAGCCCCACCGGCCCCACCCTCGGCAGAATCACCCCGGTCTTCACCGGCGACCCCGCACTCGACCCCGATCTCCTCGCCGCCCCACCTCCAGCCCCCGAACTGGACCAGGCGCCGCCACCGCCGGACCTGTTCATAGCCGGTCCCTGACAAACGTCGCTCAAGATCTCAGTGACACCGCCAATTATGATCAAGAATCGGGGTCCCTTGACCGAGCACTGTGCAGCCAACGGCAGCCCGGACGAGGTCGGCACGATGGTCTGTCGATCGCTTACCTGGCCATGAAGCCGGACACCCACCTACTCCTTTCTGAAACTGTCCGGGTGTTGCGGACGGTTGGGGCCATGCTGCGGACGTATCAGGGTGAGAGGGTGCTCCCTAACAGCTCTTCGGCACCGCCCTGCCAGCTCTGCGGACGGTTGGGACGCTTCCGGCGCGTAACAAGGTAGAGGGGAAATTTTCCCTCTACACGGTCGGCGGGAACAAGACACCACGAGGCGGCCAGTGACCGCCGGCCTCCCGTCCTGTCTCCCGACCGCGGCAACGGCACAACCACTCGCCCACGGCGCTGCGCATCCGACGTGGATTCCACCCAGGATCCACCACGCTATGCGGCAAAAATTTTACAGCCTGACACCGCTTGCCATCCGACAGCTTTTCCGTTAAGGGGAAAATCGACTTGCCGCTTTCCCGTAACGACGTGAGACCACCACCCTAACACGAGTAGATCCACACCGAGCCCCAGATCTTTCAGGTCTGGGGCTTTTTGTTTGCCCATAAACGACCGTTCCCACCCCGATGCCACATGGTGTCGGGATTTTTTATTATCGAGAAAGGCTATCCATTTCCACCTGGTCCGCAGTTATCCTCGCCAGCCCGTTCCTTTTCCCCTCGATCATCCTCTGCATTGTTGCGCTCTACGCACTCCACCGCGCACGACCCGAAGATGTTCCCAGGGTGCTGTCCACTTTCGGATACTCGTTCGGCCGACTGGCCAGTCGAATCCCTACCCACCGCGAGGTTCATCCGGATGCACCGGACGACGTCGAAGAAATCCGATGAGGCTCCGGCGCCGCAGGAACAACCCCACTTCAACGGAGGCCACCGGTAACAGCCTTGCGGGAACCACCCATCCGTCCTGGCCGCGGGATGGGCGGGCTGTGGGGAGCATGCCGCGGAACCTCACGGACCGCAAGCCGCGGCCAGAGGCCGCCCCCTTCGGGGCAAGGGCTTGACGGCCCGCGGAGAACCCGCGGCAGAGAAGACGGCAGCCCGCCCGGCCACGCGGCCACCCGGACGGTCGTGCGGTCGGGCGGCGCCTCACAGCATCACGTCCCATCACCAGCACCCGTTTGTTCCCCCCTACCTTCCCCATGACCGTGGGCTGGATTCCTTACCTCAGCACCTCGGTCCGGATCGCTCACCGATCTCCTTTCTGTTCACGGTGAAGATTTCACATACCTTTTACGATCGGACGAAAGCCATGCAGATCATGTGTGCGACATGCCGCCGGGCGCTCGTGACTTTCGAGCCGCCCAGTGGTGGCAGTTTCTGGACGCATGCGCCGGGCCAGCCCGAAGACGGCGACCATGCTCCGGCTCCAGTCCTTTCCTATCCGGACTATCGCTGCGATGCCTGCAACGACGAACCGGTGACGGCCGTGCTGCACGTCACCGGGCGCTTCCCACTCTCCGCGCAGATCAGCACCGCCGACCCGTGGGCGCTGTGCGCCACCTGCGCGGCCCTCATCACTGCCAACGACTGGGACGGCCTGCTGAGTCACGTCATCGGCCGCCTCCGAGCCAGCGGGCTCAGGCTGACCTCGGGCGAGGAGGATTTTCTTCGGCGTCTCCAGGTCGACCTGCGGACGCGGGCCGTCGGACCACCGACCCCGCTGCCGGAAAACACCGAACCGCCCGTTCCCTGGGCTGGCTATTAGACGCCCGCACCCCGCGCAGGCGCTGCCGCGACCTGCCTGCCGCATCCAGTGGTTCCATCCCACCTGGAAGCCTTGGGAGAACGTTCATGGAGAGTTTCGTTGATACCGATATCCCGCCCGAGCTTGCCCAGCTGATTCCCCGGGGCAGGGTCACCGATGCGCTTGTGCAGGCCGAGTGGGCGGAGGAGGAGATCGAGGCGGCCGGGAAGCGCTGCCCCGACCGGCAGGATCTACTCTTTCACGGTTTCACCCTGCTGGTGCCTGTGCTTCCGTTGATGGCCACCGAGTTCGTCTATCGGTCCCACTGCCGGGAAATCCTCGAGCGTGTCGTCCGTGGCGAGGACACCCGGCCCGGGACCGCGGCGGAGGTCTGCTGCCTGTGCGCCGAAATCAGCCAGACGGTTCCGCTGACATCACCGGCCGCCGGCCTGTACTTCCGCATGTGGGCGATCGCGTTTCCCGACAGACCCATCGCCGATGATCGCAGAGTTCACCACGAGGCACTCGACGGCAGCAGGATAGACGACTTCGAGAAGCTCGCCCGCGCCAGGATCGGTGTCGCCGACCGCCGCCTCGGATCCATCGATTGCACCGGGAAGCATCACGGCCTGCGGGTTTCCTGCCGTTTCGCGAGTTCCCCCTCCTGACCGGAGGAATCCGTTTCGATGAACGACCCCGACGCCTCCCTCCCGCAGATCGAATGGCGCGACGACGTCAGCCCACCGGTTCTCGGCATCACGGCGGCACCCCACAGCGAGTTCCTGATCCAGATCACCGGCCTGGAGAATCGCATCCGCGCCGAACCGCCGCACGGCGAACTGGTTATCACGACCGCGTCCGACGGTGAACGACACCTCCAGTGCCCGCGCTGCACGTCGGGTGCGGGGCTGACCCATCAGGAATGGCTGTACTCCTCCCGACCTGTTCTCGGCAGCCAGCTGCACCGGGTCCACGACCCCGACGGTGACAGGTCACTGTGGTTCATCACGATCGCCGGCCATGACGACCAGGACAGCGCTTTCGATCTCGCGGGCGCGACCGCGGCACGTTTCTACTGCCGTTTCTGCGCCCGCGGCTACACCCTCCCCACCGACGTTCATTTCGACGTCGCCTGGTAGCCCACCGACCAGCCACCGACCCCCCACCACGATTGCGGGTCCCGATCCTCGGACCCCGGACAGGACCGCGGCCACATCACCCCGTTTCACGACCAGGGAGCCATCATGGACGACCAGCAGTACGCCGGCATTGGCCGCAACGCCACCCTCGAGAACCTCGTCGCCCTCCTGCAGGCCGACAAGCCTCGCCAGCTCGACGTCGTGGCACCGGCCAGCTCCATCACCGCCCACGACGGTGACCTTCTCCTGGCCGGCACCGAACCGGTTCTGCGCCCCGATGGCGTCGAGCTCACCGCCGGCACCTACGTCCCCACGACCGTCGCCGACGAAGGGCTCGCCGACAAACTGCAGATTCCCCTGCCCTACCTGCGTCGGCTGCGCCAGGAGAACCTTGCCCTCTACGACGCGAACGTCAACGGCTGGCTGCATCACCCGTCCCAGCAGGACCGCCCCCTGCTCATCCGCGCCCTGCGCTCGCAGACCAGCGGACCGGGTATCGCCCGGGCCGTACTGAGTGATCGCTACCGTCCCGTCGACAACCTCGACGTCCTGCTCGCCGCCCTCGACGGTGTCCGCCAGGCCGCCGGCCCGGTCTCCGTCGACGGCTGCGACCTCACCGACCGGCGGATGTACCTGCGGATTCGCAGCGACACCGTCTCCCAGGCCGCCCCCACCCTGCTACGCGACTACACCTCCCCGTTCACCGGGGCGCGCGGCGCGGACAACCCGATCGTCTGGGCCGGGTTCGCGGTCAGCAACTCCGAAACCGGCTGCGGCGCGTTCACGATCACCCCACGGCTCGTCGTCGAGATCTGCCGCAACGGCATGACCATGACCCGCGACGCTGTCCGCTCCGTGCACCTCGGCGGCCGCCTCGACGACGGCGTCATCCAGTGGAGTTCCGACACCCAGCGCAAGGCCACCGAGCTCGTCACCGCCAAGGCCCGCGACGCCGTCGCCACCTTCCTCAACCCCGACTACCTGCACCGCACCCTCGCCACCCTCGAACGGGCCGCCGGCACCCCGATCGACGACCCGGCCGCGACCATCACCCACGTCTGCTCGCAGCTGCACTTCACCGCCGACGAGCAGACCCGGATCCTGGCGCACTTCATCCGCGGCGGCGATCTCTCCAGCGGCGGTGTCCTGCACGCCGTCACCAGCGCAGCCCAGACGCTGCCCGATGCCGACCGCGCGCACGGCCTCGAAAGCCACGCCCTGCGCGCGATGCACCTCGCCGCGACCGCATAGCCGCCGCACCACCCCCAGCACCCGCCGCCGACGGGAACCTTCCCCCGGCCGGTGCCGCCCGTCCACACACCTGCGACCACACCGACCGAGCGGCACCGGCCCCCTCCCAGAAAGGCCGATCGCCCATGACCTCGTCCGACACAACCCACACCGATCCGACCTGCCTGGCCCATCCGGAGGGCCAGGAAAGCCCACCGGCCAACCAGGCCAACTCGGCCAGCGTCGAGGAACCGGAAGGCCTGGCCGACCAGCCGAGCGTGGCCAACGCGGGAGCGCCGGAGCGCCCCGCCAGCCCGACCAGGGTTGAGATGATCGACCCGCGCACGCTTCTGCTGGACCGCAATCTGCGCAGCACCAAGGCCGTCGACCGCGACCTGGTCGCCTCGATCAAACAGCACGGCGTCCTCGTCCCCCTCACCGCCGTGCGGGCCGAGGACGGGCTGCGCGTCCGCCACGGCCACCGGCGCACCCAGGCCGCCATCACCGCCGGCCTCCGCCAGATTCCCGTCGTGGTCATCGGAGCCGACAGCGACGCCGACACCGAACAGATCACCCGGATCCTCACCCAGTGGGCCGAGAACGAACACCGCGCCGGCCTCGCCCCCACCGACAAGATCGGCGCCGTCGAACAGCTCACCGCCTTCGGCCTCACCCCCACCGCCATCGCCCGCCGCACCCGCACCACCCGCGGCCAGGTCGACGCCGCCCTGCGTGTCGCCCGATCCGCTGCCGCCCGCGGCGGCCTCGACCAGCACCAGCTCAACCTCGCCCAGGCCGCGACCCTCGCCGAGTTCGACGACGACCCCGACGCCGTCCGCCACCTCCTCACCGCCGCCGCCGCCGGCCAGGGAACCTTCGACCACACCGCACAACTACTCCGCGACGCCCGAGACGACCAGACCGCCCGCGACCACACCGCCGAGGAACTCCGCCACACCGGCATCACTGTCATCGACCCACCCGAACCAGGTGGCCCCACTCGGACGCTCGCGATGCTCGCCCAGGACGGCACACCCCTGAACCCCGACGACCACCGAACCTGCCCCGGGCACGCCGCCTACCTGACCCGAACCTTCGCCCCGCCGAACCCCGATGACACCTACGAGCGCTACCGACCCACGTTCGTCTGCACCGACCCGACGGCCCACGGCCACACCGACCGCTTTCCCCTCGCGGACACCCGTCGCAGCACCGCCCGCAGCGGACCGCAGCCCACCGTCGCACCTACCCGCAACGACCGGGCCGCCGTCGCGGACACCAGCCGACAATGGCGTGCCGCCACCACCGTCCGCCGCACCTGGCTACGTGACTTCCTCACCCGACGCACCCCACCGGAGGGAGCCGACCGCTTCATCGCCGCCCGCCTGGCCGCCGCCGACGCCGACCTCACCCGCGCCCTGACCCGCCACCACCCGCTCGTCGGCAGCCTTCTGGGCACCGACGACAACCCCCTCGACGCCGTCCAACTCGCCGCACACCTGCACGACGCCCCCGCCCCGCGCACCCGCGTCGTCCTCCTCGCCCTGATCCTCGCCGCCTACGAGGACACCTACGCCACCACCCAGTCCTGGCGCTCCCCTACCACCCAGGCCCGCCGCTACCTCACCGCACTGCAGACCTGGGGCTACCACCCCGCCGACGTCGAACACCGCACCATCACCGGGACAGCCACGACCCAGGGCCCAACGTCCACTGCGGCCCAGCCGAACCCAACAGCCAGCAACCCCACCAGCGGCAACGAGGCCGGTGCGCACGAGACGCCGCAGGACTCCGACGACGTCACCACACCCACCGCTACCAGCGACGCACCGCCCACCGCTGCGGCCTGACCGTTCAGCGACGCTCGGACCGCGGAGATCAGGTGGGCTGCGGTCCGAGCAGGGCCTGTCGCACGGCCAGGCAATGACTGGAGACGACAGCCCTGGAACGCGCGGACCTCCCGGCACGACGACGCTGCGACAGCCGGTGCTCCGCGTCAACCGGCCGGTAAAGCCCGCCCGGACCCAGAGATCCTTCCCGGCGCGGAACGAACGGAGCCGGCTACGCCGGCGCCGCCCACCCCCACCGCGCCGGGAAGCATCTTGGCCGGCCGACCGGCCGGATTGACCCTCCACCCCGCCCGCCGCCTGCTACGTGCCATCGGGAGGACACAGCGCCCCACGGACCATCCCGGTCCACCACCCTCCCGTCGACACGAGGAGGCCTCATGCACGGCACGCTCAGCTGCACCCTCACCGCCTTCGTCCACCGGCCCCCGCACATCGCCCCCACCCGCAACCAGTCCAGCCTCTGGGCCAGCATCCCGATCTGCCTGCGCCTGCCCGACGTCCTCGAAGACGCCACCGTCCGCCCCGGCCGGCTGCACTACGCCCAGGTCAAGGCCTTCGGCCTGCTCGCCACCCGCATCCAGGACGCCTCCCTCAACGTCGGCGACTGGATCACCGTCACCGTCCGCGACATCCAGGCCCGCGTCTACCTCAACGGCCAGAACCAGCCCCGCACCAGCATCGACTACATCGCGGACGCCATCGTCTTCCGCCCCGCCCTCCCCGACCGGCCGACACCCACCACCGCCCCGGCACCCGACATGACCGGCACGCCCTCGAACAGCACCCCACAGACAGGTCCGCAGGGCCGCTGACCTACGCGGGGGAACGTTCTTCGGCACCCCGCCAGGAGCGTTCCCCCGCCGGTCCACCTTTTCATCCTCACCTGCCGGTGACGGCTCCCCCGCAGACGGGCCGGCCGAGTCACCCCGTCAGCTTCGCCTTGGAGAACACCGTGGCCTCCCGACGCACGATGCGCGTCACCCTCGACGGCACCCACGAATACGAGGTGCCCCACAACGACCTCAGCTGGAACGGATTCGCCGTCCCCGGCTTCACCCTCGCCCAAGCCCGCCAACTCGCCCACGACATCGACGCCGAACTCACCGCGACCGCCGCCGCCCAGCCTCCGCACCTCAACGAAAACGACACCCTGACCGTCGACGCGCACGGAACCGTCACCCTCCACACCAGCGCCGACGGCTCGACCATCCTCGAACCCCACACCGACGGCCTCTACTACATCGGCGGCTTCCGCTGGTCCTGGTCCATCGTCGACTGACCACCGGACCCGCCACCACACGAGCGTCTGGAGCAGCACGAACGCCGCCGCGCCGACACCCTGGCCCCGCTCGAACGAGACATCGCCTACGGCACAGATTCACACGGCGGCCCCGATCAACGTCCACCGCTACCGGGCCGCTATCTGCGCTGTCCTGGCCGTCATGCCACCCTGCATCCCATAGTTGATGATGCGTCCACCTGCCAGGAACGCGACGCCCACCGGGCCGGGGCCCACGTGAGCCTCGCCGCAGCCGTCGACGCCATCGCCCAGGCCCTCACCCCTCAGCCGGACGCGAGCCCACCGAATCCCCCGACGACGCCGCGGCTCATCAACGAACCCACAGCTGGCTGATGAGCCGCGGTACGACCTGCCTATACGATCATCTGCATTCACAGCACCGACCGCCTCGACATCGACACATCCGGTCACCTTGGGCCGTTCCTGAAGCCAACCGGTACGCATCGAAGATTGATCTCGCGCTCGCCGCCCAGCGAATATGATCTTGCATGGGCGCGCCTGGTCTCGGCATGACCGGGGCGACAGCGATATACCAGCAGCAGTGAATTACTCACCCTGCGAAACAGCCGATCTGGCGGCGCACTCCAGCCAACCCATCCACACAGGCACCAAGCCAGCCAGCTTCAACCCCCGCCGTGGTCACCAAATTTTGAAGGCACATATGAAGGTCCTGCCTCCGGCAGGACCTTCAAGGGTCCCAGCGGCACAGCCCGCAGACCGGGTCTGTCCAGGTAATGGTGTAACTGTGGTGAATCGGACTACTTGCGGCCAGCGGTGAGTCGCCCGTCGAAGGCG
>NZ_JAMQQG010000060.1 GCF_023716925.1 Frankia sp. R82 | reverse complement strand
CCTGGCCAGGCGGCGTCCACCTGTGCCGCCTGGGTCCGCAGCAGGTCCAGCGCGGCCTTGTCATCGAAGGCGGGGGTAAGCCGGATATCGACGTTGAACGTGCACAGATCCGGGACCGCCGAGTATCCCTCGCCGCCATTGATCGCTGTAACCGTGAGCCGTGCCGGCAACGGGAACCCCACCCCCGACGGCCCCGGCAACGTGGCGGCATGCAGGCCAGAGATGAGCGTGGCGGCCTTCTCGATGGCCGACGGCGTGGGCGTGCTGCCACCGGTATGGCCGGCGATGCCGTGGACGTGCATCCGGGCCCGTAGGACGCCACGGCCGCCGGTGACGACATGCGCCAACCCCGGATAGCCGATCATCACCCCGTCCACCTGCCCCGCATCCGGTCCATCGAAGAAAGCCTTCGCTCCGCCGAACGCGCCGGTGTGCTCGTCGACGTCGAACAGCAGCACCACGCTGCCCGCCCACCGATCCGCCGTCCTCGCAAGCCGAACCGCGAGATGCGCGAAGATCGCCGCCCCCGCCTTCGAGTCGGACGAGCCGCGCCCGTGTAGCCAGCCGTCCACGAGCTCCCCGGACGTCGGTGGGTAGGTCCAAGCGTTCTCGTTCCCGAACGGGGCGGTGTCCAGGCAGGCGTTGAGCACATACCGCGGCCCCGGGCCGTGCCCGTGGACCTCGCAGACCAGTGCGACTGTGGCCCCTGCCGGCCCCGCCAGACGGCGACTGACCAGTTTTTGGCCGTGCAGCCAGGCACTCATCCGGTCCAGCACCAGCTCGTAGGAGTCGACCCCGCCGCGGCTGGGAATCCGCACCAGCTCGCGGGTCAGGTCCACCACCCCGGCCTGGTCCGCCGCCGCGGCGTGCAGCAGGCCCGCCGCGGCGGCGGTGATGTTCCCGTGCATGCTTGTCATGCCGATGCCCTCCGTTCCCGCAGGACGTCCAGGGCGGTGACCTCCCCTGCGCTTTCCACCCGGCGGGCTGCCGCATAGGCCTGGCGGCCGTGGTCGAGCAGTCGGGCCGCCGCAGCCCTCCCGAGCAGCACCCCGGAATCGAAGGCCTCGTGCGAGGTCAACGACGGGATCGGTACCACCGCCTTCTGCTCGCTGGCGCAGAAGAACCGCTCCGGTACCAGCGCGGTGTCCTCCACGATGCCCAGGTGCAGCGTCTTGAGACCCACGCTCCGGTCGTGCGGGTCCCGCAGCTCCAACAGCCGCACCAGATGATCCTTGAGAACCTGGTGGTGCGGCGGACCGAACAGCACCCGGTAGTAGACCAGCGTGGGACGCTGCGCCAGCGCCGTCTCGATCGCGGCGAGGTAGGCGCCGTCACGAGACCGCGAGCCCATCACCACGAGACACTCCCGGGCACCGTCCACGGTGGACAGCATCTCCCGCCGCAGGTCCGCCACGCCGGCGAGCAGCGTCGGGCCGGTCGGGTCGGTCAGCTCCTGATCCTGATGGGCGAACAGCACCTCCGGTGGCTGCCCGTAGATCGCGCACAGCGTCACACGGTGCCCAATGCTCGTGGTGTGGCGGCCCAGTTCCCAGCCCGACACCATGCTCGGCGTCACCCCGCTGTGACCGCCCGCAGTCCGTAGATCGATCTCCTCGACGACCCGCTCCAACGTCCAGTTCCGGGCCACCCTGACCTGGCGCAGCGGCGTGACCGGCCGCGGTGGACCCGAAGCGCGCGCAGGCATATCCCCATCACCATCCAGACCCGGAGGCACCCGCCGCGGTCGCGGCGCCGGCATCAGTGATGATGCGCCGGCCTCTCCGCAGCAGACTCTCCGTGCTGATTTTCTCGCCCACCCCCAACAGTTATGGATGCCGCCTCGGCCGGACATATCCCTGCCGCGATAGGACTCCCCAGCTCGGTGCACAGCCACGCCACCGCCGGCTCCCGGCGCGGTTGTCCCGCTCTGCAGCCGCCAGATGGGCGAAGGCTCCCCGGACTGGACCTGTTCGCCGTCACCTGGCTCGAGCTCGAGAACATCGAAGCCGACGATGCCATCGCCACCCTCACGCACACAGCCCGGCCCACCCGAGACGTCCTGATCCTCTCCACGGACCAGGACTACTACCAGCTGCTCACCGAGCCCGACCACGACGGCCGCTCGGTACGCATCCTCAACACCGCCCGCCGCCCCGGCAGCAGGCTCCTCGGCCGCGCGGATGTCCTCGCACGGTACGCCGTCGCGCCATCCCGGTTCCCGGACCTGCGCGCGCTCGCAGGCGACCCCGCGGACAACATTCCGGGCGTCCGCGGCATCGGCCCGAAGTCGGCCGCCGCGCTACTCGCCGGCGGCGGAAGATCCCCGCGCGTGCGGGGACGACGCCGTGTAGACCCCGAAATGAAAGGGGCCGGTGGGAAGATCCCCGCGCGTGCGGGGACGACGAGATGTCGGCGCAGGCGACCCGGCTCGGGTGGGGAAGATCCCCGCGCGTGCGGGGACGACGTGGCATTTCACCGTGAGCACTAGCACCAGCGGGGAAGATCCCCGCGCGTGCGGGGACGACTTGGTGCCGATGACCGCCCAATCCGCGTGGTCCGGAAGATCCCCGCGCGTGCGGGGACGACTGCGGATCTGCTCCATGGCCTCGCGTAGGGCCGGGAAGATCCCCGCGCGTGCGGGGACGACGAGATCACGGGCGACGAGGCGCGGGCCCACGGGGGAAGATCCCCGCGTGTGCGGGGACGACCGGCTCGCCGCAGGTCTCGCCACGGTGGCCTCGGGAAGATCCCCGCGCGTGCGGGGACGACTGCTCGTAGGTGCGGCGCCACACGTCGGCCGCGGGAAGATCCCCGCGCGTGCGGGGACGACCGGCGCGTAGCACAGCCTGATCAGCCCGGTGGGGGAAGATCCCCGCGCGTGCGGGGACGACCTCCGGGCCGGCGACACGTTGAAGATCACCCGGGGAAGATCCCCGCGCGTGCGGGGACGACGGTGTATCCGATCTGAGCGAGGGTCTGGTCGGCGGAAGATCCCCGCGCGTGCGGGGACGACCCGTCGTATTTGACGTCCGCCTGCCACCGGACAGGAAGATCCCCGCGCGTGCGGGGACGACTCCGTATGCGTCTCTCCGCGTCTGGATCGGTGTAGGAAGATCCCCGCGCGTGCGGGGACGACATATGGGGCCCGCCGGCACCCCTGGCTATCCGAGGAAGATCCCCGCGCGTGCGGGGACGACACTTGCTGACCTGCGGTTTTACTGCTCGGCGGGGCCGAAAATTATCGGTACGTTGCAGCGGCGGCCGGTTGACCGGGTGCGGTTTCCGGGTGGGCGGGTGTGGGACGGTAGCTCTACTGGTGGTTGGATCGCGGGTTGTCGGGTTTTCGGGTTGGCTCGGGGGGTCTCTTGCAGGATACGGCGCTGGGTGTGGTGTGGGGGAAGTCGAAGCCTGCGCACCCGCAGGGGTCCATGCATCTTCTGCTGGGTCATCTGTTGGATGCGGCGGCGGTTGGTGAGATTATTTTCGATCGGTATCTGTCTCCTTCCGTCCGGAGTTTTCTCGATGGTTGTAGTGGCGGGTGCGGTCGGGAGCTGTTCGTGTTGCTGTGTGGGCTTCATGATGTGGGTAAGGCGACTCCGGCGTTTCAGATGAAGGATGATGGGCTGGCGGCCCGGGTCCAGGCGGCTGGTTTGGGGTGGCGGGGTTTGACGGTGAGGCAGGGCCGCGCCTGGCATCATTCCGCGGCCGGTGCGTTTATTGTTCGTCGCTGTCTGCTGGAGGCAGGATGGTCTTTTGAGGGGCGCGACTGGGTGTGGCCGCTGATCGCGGGTCATCATGGTCTGATTCCCCCGTTGGGTAGGACTGATCCGCGCAATCACGTGCAGGCCCAAGGGCGTGGCCAGGTGTGGGTGCAGGCCCAGGACGCTTTTGTGGCGCGGGTCGCCGAGGAGTTGTCGGTGGATCTGGGGTCGCTGGCTGATGTCCGTTTACCGAGGCGTGCTGAGCAGCTCGCCGTCTCCGGCCTGATCATTATGGCGGATTGGATCGCGAGCGATGAGGAGCGTTTCAACGGTCTCTCGGAGCTGTCGGCGGTGTCGTGGGACGGTGCTCGTGGTCGGGCTCGTCGGGCGTGGGAGGACCTTGGTCTTCGAGGTGGGTGGCGTGTGGGTGCGCCTGCCCCGCCGGGAGTAGACGACCTGGTATTCCACCGGTTCGAGAAAACAGGGTGGCCTGTCCAGATCGGTGTGGTGCGGGCCGCGGAGAAGCTGCCGGGTCCGGGTCTGCTGATCGTGGAAGCGCCGATGGGAGAAGGGAAGACAGAGGGCGCGTTCGCCGCGGTGGAGGTCCTGGCGCGGCGGTTCGGCGCGGATGGTGTGTTCGTGGGAATGCCGACGCAGGCGACGGCGGATCCTATGTTCACCCGGGTGCGGGACTGGTCGGTGCAGGTGGACGCCGAGGCGCCACTGGGCCTGTTGCATGGCCGGGCACGGTTCAACCGGCAGTGGGTGGAGCTGCGGCGTAGCGCTGCCTTCGGCGGCATCCATGATGTCGACGAGTACGGGATGGACGACGACTACGGTCTGGGTGGTGTGCAGCCGGCGGATCCGGATCGGCCGGCCACGGGTGGGGTCGCCGCGGCGGAGTGGTTCTTCGGCCGTAAACGGGGGCTGCTGGCGCCGGTCACGGTCGGCACGATCGATCATGTGCTGCATGCGGCGACAAGGACGAAGCATGTGATGCTGCGCCACGCGGGGCTGGCGGGCCGGGTGGTGGTTCTCGACGAGGTGCATGCCTACGACGTCTATATGGCGCAGTTTCTGTTCGAGGCGTTGCGATGGTTGGCTGACGCCGGTGTCGCGGTGGTGCTGCTGTCCGCGACCCTGCCTCCGGACCTGCGCCGCGACCTGGTCCGTGCCTATGTTCAGGGTGCGCTTCAGCGCGCGGACGTCGACGGCGATCTGCGGGGGCTCGCGGAGCCGGCGGGCTATCCGAGTGTGACCTCGGTGTGTGCTGTCGACGAATCCCTCAACCTGGCTGTCGAGGTGTATCCGTCAAAGAGACCACCGCTTGAGGTCGGGGTCGAGGTCCTCGACGAGCAGGAGGGATTCGCCCCGGAGACGGTGGCCGCTGCGGTGATCGCGGAGGTTCAGGCTGGCGGCTGCGCGCTGGTCGTGTGCAACACTGTCGCCCGCGCTCAGGGGGTGTTCACGGCGCTGCGTCCCGTGTTCGGCGATGACGTCGTTCTGCTGCATGCTCGGTTCACCGCGGCGGCGCGTGCCGAGCGAACCGAACGCGTGATCGACCTGCTGGGCCCGCCCGGCCGTCGTGGCGCCGCAGCACGGCCGGGCCGTCTTGTCGTCGTGGCCACGCAAGTCGCGGAGCAATCCTTTGACGTCGACGTGGATTTCCTGGTCACTGACCTGGCACCGATCGATCTTCTGCTGCAGCGCGTCGGCCGGCTGCACCGCCACCAGCGGCCGGTAGACAAACGCGCCGAGCGGTTCCGGGTACCCAGGGTCCTCGTGACCGGCGTGCGGTTCGTGGACGGTCGGGTTCCGACGTGGCCGTCAGGAAGCCGCGCCGTGTATGGTGATCATCTTCTTCTGCGTTCGGCTGCCCTGGTCGCTGCCGCTGCGGCCGGGGAGGGCTGGTCCATCCCCGGGCGGGTTCCTGAGCTGGTGGCCGATGGCTACGGCCAGGTGCCGCTCGGCCCACCAGAGTGGACGTCGGCCGCAGCCCGCTACCAGCAGCAGCGCACCGAGAAGGAGCATCTGCGTGCGGCGGCCGCGTCGAGCTTTCTGCTCTCAGGAGAGAGACAGCTCGGGGCGTCGACCTTGGCGGGGCTGCATGACCGGTCGACCGAGGTACTGGCGTCGGAGGAACGGGTCGCCGCGGTGGTTCGCGACGGTGAGGAGTCTCTGGAGGTCATCCTTGTCCGCGGGAATCCCTCCGGTGGCTACCTGACGCTCGGCGGCCGGCCGTTGGGCCCGAGCGGCGAAGCAGCGATCAGCGATGAGGTCCTGCTGGAGGAGGTAGTGGGCGCCACGATCCGTCTCCCCGCCAACAAGGACATCACCGCCGCTGCCCGCCGCAGGCTCACACCTTTGCCGGGTTGGGGCGTCGATCCCTGGCTCAAGCGCGTCCGAGCACTCGTCCTCGACGCCGATCTGACCGCACACCTCGGCGACTACCAGCTGACCTACGACCACAACCTCGGCCTGACCCACGAACGGCAGGCTCCACGCTGAGCGCCAGCCGTTCTCGGAGCCTGGGTCTTGAGAGTCCCCCGCGCGGGCGGGGACGACGTCCCGGGCATGCGATACCCATGGAGGACCCCAGCATGGGCTGGGCAGCAACACCGTACCAACGAACTGGAGATTGGATGAGCTGCGCGACCTGAAGATCCATTTGACTGAGTGTCAACGAAGGGCGTTTCCTCTCCCAGATTCCTCGGCCGTCGTCACGGGGATGCGATACCCAGTTGTCGAGATGGACTGAGAGTGCGGTAACGTGCCCCTGTGCCACTCACTTACTCTGCGTGCCTACTCTGGCGCTGTTGCCCTGCCCCGCCCTGCGGCTCGAGGCACAGTTGCACGATCTTCTGTGCGGGCCGGTCCTCCCTGAGCGCGACGCGAGGGATGCGATGAGGGGCGCCGCGCAGGCGTCACCGCTCCTTGCGACCGTCCTGTGTGCCGCGAGTTCGGGTCCGGGAGCCCCGTGGTGGGCTGTCGCGGCCAGCCTCATCATCGTCGCTGTTGCTCTTGGGGTTGCCTGCGTGGCGCGTGCTGTCCTGCCAGACAGGTCGGCCGACCTGTTGGCGTGGTGGAAGGATCGCCGCCGCCATCGGGCACGGCGGGGACGCTAGCCCGCAGGGAAGGGCGACTGGAACGGCTAAGCATGCAGGGGGTGGCCGGGCTGTGCTGGGCGGCGGTGTCCGCGAGCCCCGGCGTTCGTATGCCCAGGTGGTCACGGTGCAGAACTGTCGGAGGGCTCTGGTACATATCGGAGGTCTTTCCGGAGAAGCGGTTGTCGCGAACGGGGGAATCGTTGAACGGATTCGATCTGAGGGTGGAACCGTGGATCGAGGTGGTCGATGACGGCCACGTTCGTGAGGTCGGCCTGCAAGAGGCGCTGGTGGGCGCCGACCGGTTGGCTGGCCTGGCCGTCGTCGATCCCTTGGAAACGGTCGCGGTGTTGCGGCAGGTACTCGTTCCCATCGTGATGGACGCGGTGGGCGTTCCTGAGGATCGTGCGGCTTGGGCGCGTTGGTTTGCTCGGGGCCGGTTCGATGA
Source organism: Frankia sp. R82 (assembly GCF_023716925.1). GTDB lineage: Bacteria > Actinomycetota > Actinomycetes > Frankiales > Frankiaceae > Frankia. The sequence goes on along the minus strand of NZ_JAMQQG010000060.1, from coordinate 7,841 downwards.
TGCGGATGCGGCGCGGATCGGCGACTATCTGGACGCGCACGCGGACCGGTTTGACCTTTTCGATGGGCGCCGGCCGTTTGCGCAGGTAGCGGGTCTGCGGACGGCGAAGGACGAGACGAAACCGGTCTCGCTGTTGTTGTCCCGGTTGGCATCGGGGAACAACGTGCCGCTGTTCAGCGCGCGGACGGAGAGCGATCCGCCGTCGTTGTCTCCGGCCGCGGCGGCGCGGGCGTTGCTGGCCGCGCAGTGCTGGGACACTGCCGCGATCAAGTCCGGGGCTGCGGACGATCCACAGGTGAAGGCGGGGAAGACGACGGGGAATCCGACGGGGCCGTTGGGTCAGCTCGGGGTGGTGGTGCCGATGGGTGCGACGTTGTTCGACACCCTGATGCTGAACCTCCCGATCATTCCACTGGGTGCCCGCCGGTCGGATGACCATCCTCAGTGGAAGTCACCGACGCCGGCTGACATGTCATGGCAGGTGCGTCCGGCGCGGGGGATGCTGGATCTGCTGACCTGGCAGGCCCGGCGGATCCGGCTGATCCCGCAGGTCGACGCCTCGGTGCCGGGTGGTGTGGTGGTGCGCCGGGTGGTGCTGTGCGCGGGAGACCGGCTGACCGGACCCTTTTATGATCTTGAGCCGCATGCCGGTTGGCGGCAGGTAGAGAAACCGAAGAAGGGTGATCCGCCGGTGCGGCCGGTGCGGCATCAGCCGGGGCGGGCGGCGTGGCGGGGGCTGGCGGGGCTGCTGGCGGTGCACGGCCCGACCGCGGAGCGGCTGTCCGCGCCGGCGCAGATGCAGCAGGTGGCTGATCTGCAGGCCGACGGAGCTGTGCCGGATGACTTTCCGCTGCGGGTGCTGACGGTCGGGGTGTCCTATGGCACCCAGTCCGCGGTTGTGGACGACGTGATCGTGGATGAGATCCCGCTGCCGGTGGTCGGACTCGCCGCGGACTCGCAGGTTCGGTACACGTTGCTGCAAGTGGCCGAGCAGGCGGAGGCGCTGCGGATCGCGGCGAACCGTCTCGGTGATGATCTGCGTGCCGCGTGTGGTGCGGCGAAGCTCCCCTGGGATCGGGGGCAACGGCTGGGGGACCTGCTGATCCACCGGCTCACGCCGGTGGTGCGGCGGCTGCTGGCCGGGCTGCAGCATCATCCCGAGGCGTTCGAGCAGGCGGAGGACGCCTGGCGGATCGTCGCGCGGCGGCTGGCCTGGGAGGTCGCGGATCCGGTGCTGTCCGCTGCCGGCCCGGAGACGTTCCTCGGCCGCGATCCTGATCAGCGGTTCGGCCCACGGCTCGCGGTCGCGGAGGCGTCGTTCCGCCGTTCTCTGCACGCCATCCTCGGCCCGGCGCCGACCGGAATATCCCCGTCCGCCAGCACCACCACGGCCTGACCGACCTCGGATTCTTGGGATACCTCATGACGATCAGTGCCCCCGCAGCCGCGTCCTTGCCGGCAGGGGATCCACCTGGACGGTTTTTCTGGGCACGCCCGCATGCCGACGGCCGGCCTGACGGCGCGGTTCTGGCCGCGTTGCGCCGCGGTGCGGGACGGGAAGCCGGAACGGTTCCGCCGATGTGGCGCTACTACACCACGCTGAACCGGGGCGGGACCCTGACTCCGGCCCTGCGGGCTGAGCATGTGGCGCTCGTGCTGTTCGCCGTACATCAGCAGTCGCAGTCCACACTGGTGCACGCTTCCGGCATCAGCATCGGGACGGCGCTCGCCGGGCTGCGGGAGAGTGGGAAGTTCAGCCCGGAAGCGGTAGATCGCCGGTTCGCGGCCGCGGCCACGGCCACTTCGCTGAACGAAGCCGCCCACCATCTGCGCGGTCTGGTCCGCCAGATGCGGAGCCTGTCACCGGCGCAGCAGCTGGACTACACCGCGCTCGTCTGGAACCTGGTCGACTGGCAGAACCCGGCGAAGGTCGGACAGATCCGACGCCGCTGGGGTGCCGACTATCTGCGGGCCCGCGACAAAAAGCCAGACCTCGAAACGCCGGCCACGCACTGATCCGGCCACGCTGCTGGCACCCCCAGGTCCGGGTGCCGTTGCAGTGGCTTCACATCTCGACGACTTCACTGCTGTGCAGAAGATGATCTGTCTCTGCGCAAGGAGAGGGAATCCTCATGCGTACCTATGTTGATGTGCACGTTCTGCAGACTGTGCCCCCGTCGAACCTGAATCGTGATGACGCAGGTACCCCGAAGCAGGCGATCTACGGCGGAGTGAAGCGGGCCCGGGTGTCGTCACAGGCCTGGAAGCGCGCCACCCGCAGGGCGTTCGCGGACCTGGTCGACCCGGCGACTCTGGGTACCCGCACGAAGAAAATCTCTGCGCTGCTCGCGGAAAAGATCGCCTCCCGTGGCGGGCTCGCACCGGACGACGCGGCCCGGATCGCGACAAGTGTGCTGTCCGACCTGGGTATCAAGACCGGGAAGAAGGCGACGGAGACCGCCTACCTGCTGTTCTTCGGACGCCCGCAGCTGGACCGGCTGGTCGACCTGATCGAGGCTGACCTGCCGCGCCTGGCCGGTCTCGAGGACACGGCGTTGGCGGAGGCGGTGAAGGCGGTGCCGGTCCGGGAGACCCTCGGCACGGGACATCCGATCGATGTGGCGCTGTTCGGGCGGATGGTCGCGGACCTTCCCGGGCTGAACGTGGACGCCGCCACCCAGGTCGCGCACGCCCTGTCCACCCACGCCGCGGAGGTCGAGTTCGACTACTACACCGCCGTCGACGACGAAAACCTGAGGGAGGACACCGGCGCCGGGATGATCGGCACCATCGAGTTCCAGTCCGCGACGCTGTACCGGTTCGCCACCGTCGGCCTGCACCAGCTCGTCGACAACCTCGGCGGCGACACCGACGCCGCCGTCGGGGCGCTACGGGTCTTCCTCACCGCGTTCACGACCTCGATGCCCACCGGGCACAGCAACTCGTTCGCGCACCGCACCGCCCCGAACCTGCTCACCGTCACGCTGCGCACCGACCAGCCGGTCAACCTGGTCTCCGCGTTCGAGAAGCCGGTCGTCGCGAACGGCCACGGCATCCTCGCCTGCTCCATCGACAAGTTCGCCGCCGAACTGACCAAGACCACCACCCTGTGGGGCCTGCACCCGCAGCTGATCGTCTCCACCTACGACACCACCGACGCCAGCGAGCACACCGCCGCGGCGCTCGGCACAGCAGTGTCGTTCCCGCAGCTGGTGGACACCGTGACCGCCGCGGCCCGCGACCGGCTCCAGGCCACCAGCCGATGACCGTCCCTACCGGCCCGCGGTGTCTGGTGCTCCGCCTGGCCGGCCCCGTGCAGTCCTGGGGCGGGACCAGCATGTTCAACCGTCGCGACACCCAGACCGAACCCACGAAAAGCGGCCTGGTCGGCCTGCTCGCCGCCGCCCAGGGCCGGCGCCGCACCGACCCGATCGAAGACCTGCTGAACCTGACCTTCGGCGTGCGCACAGATCAGCCCGGCACCCTGCTCCGCGACTATCACACTGTCAGCGACTACCGAGGCCGACCGCTGCCCTCGGCCGCGGTGTCCGCCAAAGGGACCCAGAAACCCACCTCGCCGGCGAAACACACCCACGTCACCGAGCGGTATTACTTGCAGGACGCCGTCTTCGTCGCCGCCCTCAGCGCGGCCGAGGAAGTCCTCACCGTGCTGGTCGCCGCGCTGCGGGCCCCCGCGTTCCCGCTCGCGCTCGGCCGTCGTTCCTGCCCACCCACCCAGCCGCTGCTGCTCACCCCCACTACCGGTCCCGCCGCGCCCACACTGTGGGACGGGGACGTCGCCGCGGTGCTGGCGGCGGTGCCGTGGCAGGCCGGCCCCGCCCACCAGGACCGCCTCGCCGCCACCCGGCCACGGCCGCGCACCATCGACCTGCCCATCACCGTCGATGACCCCCACGGCGACGAGATCCGCAGGGACATCCCCACCACCTTCGACCCGCGCCACCGGGGGTTCACCACCCGTCGGGTCCGCCAGAGCTGGACCCGACTATCACCCCCTTGGCCCGTCGACACCACCGCCGACCCGCCGACCGCCCACGACCCGTTCGCGCTGCTGGGATGGTGAACCGCCCATGACCTACCTGTCCCGCGTCTGGCTCAACCCGCTACGCACCCGCGCCCAGGCCCTGCTACGCAGCCCCGAGAACATGCACGCCGCGATCCTCGGAGGCCTGGCCGTGCAACCCGTGACCGAACGGGTCCTGTGGCGGCTGGAGACCCGCGAGCCCCACCGGGCGGAACTGCTCATCCTCACCGAGTCCCGCCCCTCCTGGGTGCATCTCGTCGAACAGGCCGGATGGCCCGGCGCCGACGGCTCCGAGGCAATGATCCGCGACTACCAGCCGCTCCTCGACCGTCTCCAGCATGGCCGCGAGTTCGCTTTCCGGCTACGCGCCAACCCCGTCACCGCTACCCGTCACCCCACCAACCCCTCCGTCGCTCAGAAGGAACACCTCGCCGCCGCACGGCCTCGCGGTGTCCGTCTCCCGCACCGCACCGCCGCCCACCAGCTCACCTGGCTGACCAGCCGCATCGATCGCTGGGGCTTCACCCTGCTCCCCACAGCGAGCGGCCCCGCGGTCGCGCTCACCGCCCGCGAACGACTCACCTTCTCCAAAAAGGCCCGCGCGGGCGAGGAAACCGGCACGCGCACGGGGAACAGCGGGCAACCCGGCGCACAGAGCCGTGGCAAGGAGAAGGACAGACGACAGGTGGTGCTCAGTACCGCCACCTTCGACGGCGCTCTGCGCGTCACCGACCCCGAACTGGCCCGCCGTACCCTCCTGCACGGCGTAGGACCGGCCAAGGCCTACGGCTGCGGCCTGCTCACCCTCGCGCCCCTCGCCCACCCCCGCCCCGCCGCGGAAGGCTGACCGATGTGGTGGCTGTCCGACCCCCTCGACCTGCATCGCATCGAAGACCGCGTCTCCTCCCTCTACGTGGAGAAAAGCCACATCGACCGGGCTGACAACGCCGTTGTCATCGTCAACAAGCAGCGCACCGTCCGCGTCCCCGCCGCCTTCGTCGCCACCCTGCTCCTGGGCCCCGGTACCCGCATCACCAGCGGTGCGATGCGCCTGCTCGCCGACTCCGGCACCGCCGTGTGCTGGGTCGGCGACCGCGGGGTGCGCATGTACGCAGCCGGCCTCGGCCCCGCCCGCGGCTCCGGACTCCTGCTCCGCCAGGCATACCTGGTCACCCGCACCAAAGAACGCCTCGACGTCGCCCGCCGCATGTACGCCAAACGCTTTCCCGACGACGACGTCACCACCGCCACCATGCAACAGCTCCGTGGCCGCGAAGGCGCACGCATCAAAAAGATCTACCGCGCCCACTCCGACCGCACCGGTGTCCCCTGGAACCGTCGCATCTACAACCCCGGCGAACCGTTCGCCGCCGGCGATGACATCAACCGGCTCCTGTCCGCCGGGCACAGCTGCCTCTACGGCATCTGCCACGCCGCCATCGTCGGCATCGGCGCCAGCCCCGCGCTCGGTTTCGTGCACACCGGGGCCGCGATCTCCTTCATCCTCGACATCGCCGACCTGTACAAAGCCGACTACACCATCCCCCTCGCGTTCGATCTCACCGCTGCCGGCCACACCGACGAACGCGACATCCGCACCGCCTTCCGCGACAAAGTCGCCGACGGCCACCTCATGGCCCGCATCATCCACGACATCAAAGACCTACTCCTTGACACAGACACCACCGACCTCGACGACGAGGGCCTACACCTGTGGGACGAGGTCGACGGCGAGGTACCCGGCGGAGTCAACTGGGCCGTTGATCTCGCCGACAGCTGGGACGATCTCACCAGCCTCGGCATCACCGGACCCGACCTCGACGCCACACCACCACTCTGATGACCGTCATCGTCCTCATCGCAGCCCCCGAAGGCCTACGCGGACACCTCACCCTCTGGATGATCGAAATCAACGTCGGCGTCTACGTCGGAAACCCCAGCGCCCGCGTCCGGGATCGCCTCTGGACCCTACTCACCCAACGCATCGGAGACGGCCAAGCAGTCATGATCGAACCCGCCAACAACGAACAAGGCTGGGCCGCCCGCACAGCCGGCCGCGACCGCTACCACCCCATCGACTACGACGGACTGATGCTATTCGCCCGCCCCCGCCGCTAAAACCCCAGCTCAGCAAGCTCGTCCCCGCGCACGCGGGGGTCTTCCGACCAGCCAGCCAGGCGGGCGGATTCACCGATCCTCGTCCCCGCGCACGCGGGGGTCTTCCCTCATCCTCGGCGGCCTCCGCGTCCACGCCGAGCTCGTCCCCGCGCACGCGGGGGTCTTCCCGTGCCCGCACCGAAGCCGGGACTGTCGTGGCCCTCGTCCCCGCGCACGCGGGGGTCTTCCCAGCATCGTCCGGCTGTTCTTCTTCGGGGGGAGCTCGTCCCCGCGCACGCGGGGGTCTTCCCCCTGTGCGGGCGCGGTCATCGGGTCGACCACGCTCGTCCCCGCGCACGCGGGGGTCTTCCCAGGCCGGTGGTGGACACGATCCATGCCTCGTCCTCGTCCCCGCGCACGCGGGGGTCTTCCCACCTGGTCGAACGCGACGTGGACCGCGGCAACCTCGTCCCCGCGCACGCGGGGGTCTTCCCGCGACCGCTGCCGCTTTCAACGCAGCGAGGTCCTCGTCCCCGCGCACGCGGGGGTCTTCCCTCGTCGATGGTCACGGTGTCGCCTCCGGTGCTCTCGTCCCCGCGCACGCGGGGGTCTTCCGGCCACATCATGATCAATCGAATGATGTCCGTGCTCGTCCCCGCGCACGCGGGGGTCTTCCGGCATCGATTTCCCAGATCCCCAGCCGTCCGGACTCGTCCCCGCGCACGCGGAGGTCTTCCCCGGATCTGGGCGCGGATGGAGGCCGCGCAGGCCTCGTCCCCGCGCACGCGGGGGTCTTCCCTCCCAGGGTTGGCGGAAGTTGGCGCAAGCTGGCTCGTCCCCGCGCACGCGGGGGTCTTCCCGGTTCGGCCCGCAGTCGGCACGGTGGTGGCAGCTCGTCCCCGCGCACGCGGGGGTCTTCCCCCCTCCTGGTCCATCTCGTGGCGATCGCCCACCTCGTCCCCGCGCACGCGGGGGTCTTCCGGTGATCGTGCCCGCCTGGTCCCTGCTGGTGCCCTCGTCCCCGCGCACGCGGGGGTCTTCCCTCGAACGACCGGGTACCGAACCGCTGCAGCCGCTCGTCCCCGCGCACGCGGGGGTCTTCCCGTTCGGGGAGGCCAACTGCAGCCGGCCTGATCCTCGTCCCCGCGCACGCGGGGGTCTTCCGGGGTGCTGGGGTGGTCAGAGCATCGCTGTTGGCTCGTCCCCGCGCACGCAGGGGTCTTCCGGTGATGTCCGGCTCGCTCTCGTCCAGGACAACCTCGTCCCCGCGCACGCGGGGGTCTTCCCACGTTCGCCATCCCGGACGCGGCGATGCTCGCCTCGTCCCCGCGCACGCGGGGGTCTTCCCTGGTCGCCGTCGGTCTCCGTGTCCGCGACGGACTCGTCCCCGCGCACGCGGGGGTCTTCCCGGCAAGTCCATCCAGCTCTGGGTGGACGCCTCCTCGTCCCCGCGCACGCGGGGGTCTTCCGAGGGGTGACTCAGGCGTTCAGTGTGCGGAGAACTCGTCCCCGCGCACGCGGGGGTCTTCCCGCCTTGTGCTTCTTTTCCAACCGGCGCCGCTCCTCGTCCCCGCGCACGCGGGGGTCTTCCTCACACGGTCGTTATCACCGTGCCTGCCGGAGGTCATGCCCACGGTGGTGGTGTACGGACAGTGATGCCGCGTGATCCTGGTTGAAGGTTATGCGGTGAGGGCTTCGG
>NZ_JAMQQG010000059.1 GCF_023716925.1 Frankia sp. R82 | reverse complement strand
GCCGCGGCCGGGAGGCTGATCGCCGTGGCCGGCGTCGGCGGCACCTGGGTCGAGAAGGCCGCCACCGGTGCCTCGCCGGTGGCGCCCGGCGTACCCGGACCGTGGGCGCGGGTCGGCGCGGTCGGTGCGACGGTGGGACGAAGCGGAGTCAGTACGACCTCCGGGCCGTCGGCCGCGCCCAGGCGCAGCCGAACCTCACCGGGGATCTCCAGGTCGCCGACGCGGCGCCCGTCGCGCCACAGGCCGTTGGCGCTGACGTCCTCCACCCGCCAGCCGGCCGGCGACGGGTGGAGGACCAGATGCCGGCGGGACACTCGCCCATCATTGATCGTGATGTCGGCCGCGCGGGCCCGGCCGACCACGGTGGAACCGTCGCCGGCGAGAGTCACCTCCCCGGCCGGGGTGATGACTCGGAGCGGGGTCGTCCCAGGCACGAACTTGTCTCCCTCGATCGCCAGACGCACCATAGTGTGCCTGGTCGAGGGCTCGATTCCCGGCCCCTTGCGCGACTTGTCCGAAAGTCGACCAGCGCCGCCGGGCCCGGCCGACTCAGAGCCTGCGGTAGCGGGCCTCGAAGAAGGAGTAGATCCCGAACAGGGCGAGCCCGACGGCGCACAGAGTCAACAGCCACTGGCCGTAGGCCTGGTTGCCCAGGGTCTTCAGCGTCCCGTCGAGCCCCTTGGCCTCCTTCGGGTCGAACTCGACCGCGGCCTTGATGACGAACACTCCGGCCAGCCCGAACACCACGCCGCGCACCGTGTAGCCGGCCAGGCCGGCCGGCTTGGCGATCTTCCGGGCGACCGCGCCCATCTGCTCGGTCCTGAGCTTCTCCTCGAACTTCCGCCTGGCCCCACGGATGATCATCCCGATGCCGATTCCGACGACGACGACGCCGACCGCGCCGACCAGGAAGCGTCCGGCGTCGTTGCGCATCACCCGGGCCGTCCAGGGCGCCGGATCCCCGGAGCCGCCGCCCCCGGAGGCCAGGAAGCTGATGGTGCTACCAGCGATGACCAGGTAGGTGACGCCGCGGGCCACACTGACCATCCGCTTGGCCGCCCGCTTCTTCGCGTCGCTCTCGCCCTGCTCGCCGACGGCGCCGTCCAGCAGACGCCAGATCGCGTAACCGAGGAAACCGAGGACGAGGATGACCAGCACCACCGTGCCGAAGGGCTTGTCCCGGATCTCGCCGAGCGCGCCGGACCGGTCGGTGCGGGCACCGCTGTGCCCGAAGGCGACTTGGCCGGCAAGCACGCCGATGAGCAGGTAGACCAGGCCCCGACCGGCAAGCCCGACTCGTGCGGCGAGGTCGAGCGCCCGCGAGTGCCGGGCGTCCTTCGCCTTCCCCCTGGCCTCGCCGGCCACCCGAGCGGTCTGCACCGACACAGTGATCACTCCCCTGTCGTTCACCGGATCAGCTGATCCGGTGAACCGATGCCCGGGAGCGTGACCGTGAAACCGGAACGGATCAGTTGGTCAGGTAGCGGGCGAGCACCACATCGTCGAGCTGGCGCACTTCGGCGAGCCGCATGCGGGCCCGGGCGTCATGCGGGAACCGCCCCGGCCCGACGAAGGCGGGGGCGTCCGCCTCCCCGACGAACAGTGGTGCGACGACGAGGTGCAGTTCGTCGACGAGCCCGGCCGCGAGGAACGCGGTGTGCACCGATGTGCCGCCTTCGACCAGCAGTCGCCGCACCCCCCTGCCGGCGAGATCGGCAAGCACCGTGGCGACGTCGACCTGCCCGGCCGGCCCGGCCGATCGGGCCGGCAGATCGACGACCACCGTGCGCGGTGGGAACTCCCGGGCCGGCCGGTCACCGCGATCGGCGCGGTAGAGCAGGACGTCCACCGGGTCGGTGACGAACAACCTGGCGGCGGGGTCGAGCGTGCCGGATCCACACAGCACCACCTTGCGGGGGGTGGGTTCGAGGCCGGCGGCCACGCGCCCCGCCCGCCGGTGCTCGGCACGCACCCCGAGTCGCGGGTTGTCCCGTCGCACCGTCCGCGCACCGACGAGGATCGCGTCGCAGCCGGCCCGGACCTCGTCGACCCGGTCCAGATCGGCGGGTCCGGACAGGATCAGCCGCTGGTCGGAGCAGTCGTCGATCCGGCCGTCGACCGACATCGCAGCGCTGCAGATGACATACGGTCGATCACCTCGCCGAGTGCCCATGCGGCGCAGCATCGCATGTGGGGCGGGACTACCGTCATCAGCTGTGCGGATCGCAACGTGGAACGTCAACTCGGCGAAGGCGCGGCAGGCCCGGCTGATCGAGTGGCTGGATCGCGCCGAGCCGGACGTGGTGTGCCTGCAGGAGACCAAGCTCTCGGACGAGGCGTTCCTCGAGCTGTTCGACGAGGACCTGTTCCGACGGGGCTACCGGGTCGCCCACCACGGGGACGGCCGCTGGAACGGCGTGGCCATCCTGTCCCGCGGCACGCTCGACGACGTGGTGCGCGGCCTGCCGGGCGGCCCGGGCTTCCCGGACCCCGAACCGCGCGCTGTCGCGGCCACCTGCGACGGCGTGCGGGTGTGGTCGTTGTACGTCCCGAACGGGCGGACCGTCGACGACCCGCACTACACTTACAAGCTGGCCTGGCTCGCCGTGCTGCGCGACATCGTCGCGGCAGACGCCGCCCGCGGCCCGCTGATGGCTCTGGGTGACTTCAACATCGCCCCGACGGACGCGGACGTCTGGGACGTCGCGCAGTTCGAGGGCTCCACCCACATCACCGCCGCGGAACGGGACGCGCTCGCCGAGATCCTCGGCACCGGCCTGACCGACGTGCTGCGCGCCCGCTGGCCCGACGACGTCGTCTACACCTACTGGGACTACCGCCAGCTCGCCTTCGCGAAGAACAACGGCATGCGCATCGACCTCACGCTCGCGACCGCGGACGTGACCGACCGGGTCCGGGCGGTCTGGGTGGACCGGGCGGCGCGCAAGGGCGCCGGCACCAGCGACCACGCACCGGTCATCGTCGACCTGGACAAGGCTCCGAACGGCGACGTGGGCCCCATGGTGCCCGCGCCATCGGCACGCGGTTCGTCGAACCGCGGCTCCTCCCGCACATCCTCGGAGGCAGGCTCACCACGCCAACGCTGAACTCACCGCACCGGCGCTGAGACCGGGCGGTGTCGGGGTGCGCGGGCGGAACGCACCCCGACAGGCTGGTCACGCGCCCGGGCCGACCTCGGGCGTGGACTCCGAGCCGCCCTGGACGACTGGCGCCGGCTGCTCGGCCGGCGCCGCGGCAACGGCGATCCGGGTCGCCTTCGGCTCGACCGCCGCGCCCGCGAGCCGGACGGTCAGTACACCGCGCGCGTAACCGGCCGAGATCCGGGACGCGTCGACCCGCTCGGGCAGCCGGAACTCGCGACGGAAGCTGCCGGACCACCGCTCCCGGTGCACCCGGCCACCGTGCACCTGCTCGCCACCTCCCTCGCGCTGACCGCGGACCACCAGACGACCTCGATCGATCTCCACGACGACGTCGTGCTCCACGTCGACACCCGGCAGCTCGAGATTGATCAGAACATCTTCGCCGTCGGCCACGACATCAGCCGAGGGCACCGCCACCTCCGCAGGCACCGACCGGCCGGTGGACGCCGGGCGCCGGGTACCCCAGGCGCGCCGGACGATCTCGTCGAACTCCCGGTCCATCCGACCAAGGGCGGCAAACGGGTCCCACAGGTAGGTGCTCACTGGACTCTCCTTCGTCGATCGTTCGCCATGAACCCACCGGACGAACCGGCCCGCACCGCCGATCCTGATCCCGTTATCCACAGACCAGGTTGCCGGCCACCTGCGACTTCCGGTCGCCCGTCGTTCACAGTTCATGAGTCTAGACGACTCAACCTTAGCTAGGCAAGTGGGAGCAGGATTTCGCACCCAGAACTCTCGATCATGGTGTTCCGCGGAACCGTACCCGGCGACGACCGACGGTCAAACAACACCAATTCGCGCCAAAGAACCCAGATCACGCAGATCGGGCAGGTGTGGGCCGCAGCCGCGGCCCGGGATCCCGTCCTGCCGCCGCCGCTGGCACCGTCGGCACCTGGCCACTCCCCCGCCAACCCATCACCCCGTCACGGACCACCCGCCACCGACGATCTGCCGCTGGCACCATCGTTGGCCGGCACGGCATCCGAACGCGAGCGAGGGCCGCCACGCCGGGGCCCCCGGGCGGGGCCCCCGGGCGGGGACAACCGGTCCCCCGGGAGATCAACCCTCGGGATCGCCAACCCAGCGCCACGGCGACACGCCGGACGAATGACGGTACGAGGCGCCCGTCAACGCCGGGTCACCGAGACGTTCCGGCGACGGAATATTCAGCCCGACGACCAATACCACCAGGCCGCAACGGCATTGGGCCTCGATAAGCCGGCCACAAACCAACCCTTCCGTCAGGCGAGAGGAGGCCCGGATAACTTGACCATAGGATCGTGATATAAAGCTCCACGCCGCGTGGAGAGAGGACGTCGAGGTGAACCGTTCGGGCACGTGGAGCGGATGGTCCGGATACGACACAGCTTTCTGTTGGTGCTGTCCGGAACGCTCCTGGGCCGGACCACATCCCAGCGGCGAACGGTCTACAGGCAGCGCACAGGCGACCCACAGCCATCGCCGACTTCCCGTGACGCTCCGGGCACGTCAGTCGATCAACCTGGGGAGATGACTCTGCGTTACCCAGATTCGACGATCCTGCCGAGAGCACGTGGTCGGACCGACCGAGGCCCGACCAGAGCGGATCGGCCGGCGGTATTTAATCAGCCGGCGAGGGTGGGTCAGCCGGCGAGGGCTGGTCAGCCGGCGAGGTTGAATCATCCGGTGAAGGTCAGTGAGCCGGTGAGGTTGAATCAGTTGGTCAGGGTGGCTTGCTGGGCGAGATCGGGTCGGCCGGCGCGAATCGGCCGGCCGGTGCAGGTGCGCCGGCCGGTGCCGGCATGAACCGGCTGGCGGTGCGCAGGAGGCCAGCGGCGCGAACGTCGCCGGCGGCACAGGACGAGGGAGCAGCAGTGAACGAAGGTGATCGGAGCGCGGCCCTGGCGGTCGCTGCGCCCAGGGGCGATTCCCTCTCGAGGTTGGACCTCGACACGCTGCCCGACTCGGTGGTCAGCCGCTTCCGCGAGGTCGCCGCCAGGCTGGCGGAGGCACCCGCACTGGTATCTCCGGGGGTGTCGATGACGTTCGCCGAAACGGATCGGCGCACCGACGAGATCGCGGTCGCCATCCTCGGCCGGCTCGACGCCAGCGAGGTCGGGCCGGTGGCCACGCTGCTCCCACACGGGGTGCCCGGGCTGCTCGGCATGCTCGCCGCGATGAAGACGGGTCGGGCGGTGGTTCCGCTCGACCCGATGGTCCCGCCCGAGCGGATGGCCCAGATCGTTCGTCAGGCCGGCTGCGTCGTTCTGCTCACCGACCTGGGCGACGACACGGTCGTCCGGTCGACGGTGGGTCTGCACCCACGCGACGCCATCTGGGCCGACCGGCCAGCTGACACCCGGGTGGACGCGGGCCCGCTGCTCGACCTGTTGGGCGACGACGGGCCAAAACTGGTTCTGGACGTGGCCGCCGCGGCCAACGACGGTGCCGAGTGGATCACTGCGAACGGTTCGGACGCGGTCTGGTGGCCCGAGCCCCGGCTCGACGAGGCGGCCTGCATCGTGTTCACCTCCGGCTCGACCGGAGCACCCAAGGGCGTGGTGTGGACGCACGGTACGTTCCTGAGCGAGGCCTGCGCCGGCGCCGCACGGCTGGGTTTCGCCCCGGGCGACCGGGTGGCCCTGGTGCTGCCGTACTCGTTCGCGGCCGGCGTCACGGTGGTCGTCTTCGGCCTGCTCAACGGGGCAGGCCTGTACGCCTACGATCCACGCTCGGCCGGTGTGCGGGGACTCGCCGACTGGCTGGTCGCCCAGCAGCTGAGCGCGCTGGCGACCACCCCGTCACTGCTGCGGGCGCTGCTGGGCACGCTCGAGCCGAACGAGGTGCTCCCCGACCTGCGCATCGTGATCACCTGCGGGGAGGCCTGCTACGGGCGCGACATCGCCGCGCTGCGCCCGCATCTGCCGGCGGCCTGCACCTATGTGAACTGGACGGGCGCCTCGGAGATCGCGTCGCTGGGCTTCCACGAGATCCCGGCCACCGCGCCGCTGCCGACGGGAACAATCCCGGGTGGGCGGCCCGCGCCCGGCAAGGAGGTCGTCCTGCGCCGCGAGGACGGCTCGCTCGCCCCGCTCGGCGAGGTGGGCGAGGTCGAGGTGACCTCGGCGTACCTGTCCGCCGGCTACTGGCAGAACCCGGCGCTGACCGCCGAGAAGTTCGTCCCGCTACCCGACGGACGTGCCACCTGCCGCACCGGTGACCTCGGCCGCTGGGAGCCGGACGGCACCCTGGTGCTGCTCGGGCGCCGCGATGCCGCCGTGAAGATCCGCGGCTACCTGGTCGAGCCGAGCGAGGTCGAGGCCGCGCTGCTGCGCTCCCCCGAGATCGCCGAGGCCGTCGTCACCGCGGTGACCGGCCCGGACGAACCGAACCGGCTGGTCGCCTACGTCGTGCCCGCGGTGCACGGCAACACGCTCTCACCGGCCCGGGTCCGCCGCGCCCTGCGCGAACGGCTGCCGGTCTGGATGGTGCCGGCGACGATCGTGCCGATCGCCGAGCTGCCCCGGAACGAACGCGGCAAGGTCGACCGCGGCGCGCTGCCCCCGCCGCCCCAGCGGCCGGCGGTCTTCAAGCGTCCCCGCACCCAGTGGGAGATCGTCGTCGCCGACATCTGGACGCGGGTGCTCGACCTTGAGGAGGTCGGCGTCGGCGACGACTTCATGGAGCTCGGCGGCGACTCACTGGCCGCCAACGAGCTGCTCACCCTCGTGCAGGAGCGGCTCGGGGTGTCGCTGTCGTCGTCCACCCTGGTCGACTCGCCGACCCTGGGCGCCTTCGCCCACGCGCTGTCGCTGGCCCAGCAGGCCGGGCCGCGCCATCCCACCGTCGTCCCGCTGCGGACCGTCGGGTCACGCCCCCCGCTGTTCTGCTTCGCCGGCGCCGGCGCCCTGGCCCTCGGCTTCCACTCGCTGGCCCGTCGGCTCGGCGACGACCAGCCCGTCTACGCCTTCCAGGCCCACGGGCTGGAGCGGCGCGGCTTCCCGGACTGGAGCGTCGTCAAGACCGCGCGCCGTCACCTCGAGGTGATCCGGCTGCTGGCGCCGCGCGGGCCCTACCTGCTAGCCGGGCACTCCCTGGGCGGTCTGATCGCGCTGGAGATCGCCCAGCAGCTCACCGCGGCCGGCGAGGAGGTCGGCTTCCTGTCCATCATGGACACCTATCTGCCCTCCTCCCTGCGCATCGAGCCGGACGGCGACCTCGAACCGGACCAGGCCGCCATCGGCCAGCCAGACCCGGCCGCCAGTGCCAGTGCGCAGGCGCATGCCAGTGGCTACCGTCGGCGGCTGGCCCGGTTCACCCAGCGGCTGCTGCCCGAGCAGCGGGCCAACCTCACCAGCGTGGCCACGCTGAAGAAGATGGTGCAGATTCCGCTGACCGGCGTGGTGCAGTTCGGTGGAACCGAGCAGTTCGACGTTTTCTTCAATCACGGCCGGCTGCTCGAACGGTTCTACCGCCCGGGGCCGTGGGCCGGCCGCACAATCGTCTACCGTTCGGCGGAGAATCCGGACCCGGAAGACGCCTGGTCGACCTACCTGACCGGCAGCCACGACACCCACTACGTCCCGTGCGAGCATTTCTATCTGCTTCGCGAGCCGCATGTGATCAGAATTTCCGAGCATTTCCGGGCGGAGATCGACCGGGTCGTCGCCGAGCAGGCCACCCGGGGCTGACCGGTGCGTGTACCGCCCGCCGACGTCCATGATCGGCGGGCGGTACCGACGCCGGCCCGGGTGGGCCGCGGCGTCACCGCCTGTCGGCGGTGTAGTTCACCTTCACGTCGGTGAAGCCGAGGGCACCGAGCAGGCCGCGCAGCATCGCGGTCGTGTTCTTCTTGCCCAGCTCGGTGACCTGCCCGTCCGTCTTCGCCGCGTCGGTCATCTTCGTCGAGGCCGTCTGGTAGAGGCCCTTGTCACTGCTGATTCCGCCGAGCAGACCGCCGACCCGATCCAGCACGCCGCGCTGACGGGCGACGACGTAGCTGTGGTTCAGGTCGAGCTGTGGCTGTGACAGCGTCGGGTTCGGCAGGGTGATCGTCACCGAGCGCCGGTCCGGCGAGACGACGACGTCGCCGTCGCCGAGATGGCTGAAGTCGACCATCGAGTCGACCGTGCCGACCCCGACGAACAGGGTGCGCTCCCCCTTGAGCGCCGACGGGATCCACCTGGTGTCGTCCTCCAGGTCGACGACCACCTCGAAGTGCGCCCCGGCCGCGTGGTACTGGCTGAGGTCCTCCAGGGACCGCAGCACCGCCGGGGAACTACGGTCGATCGTGCGCTCCTTGAACGGGTTGAGACTGGGTCGCCAACCGGCCACCACCGCGATGAGGCCGACGACGAGCACGGCGAGCAGCGCGACGGCGATCAGCCGCAGCGGGCTGAAGGGCAGCCGAGGGATACGAGCGGACCGCGTGGCGGTCTGGGGCCGGTCCGTACCGGACTCGTCGTTCATAGTTGTTGATGTACCCCAAAATCACCCCGGCCACCCTCGTGATCGTCGTCATGACCGTGGGTCGACACCGTCCGCCTGCTGGTTTGACCAGGCCAGGATGATGGCGGTCCGGTCATCGTCCTGCTGCCCCGAGGCATGCCGGCGCGCTGCGTCAAAGGCGCCGTCGAGCAGCACCACCGGGTCACGGATGGGATCGCGCAGGATTTCGGCGATCAGCCGGTGCACGCCGAACTGGCGACGATCCCCGTCGCGGGCCTCGATCAGGCCGTCGGTGTAGGCGATGAGCACGTCCCCGGGATCCAGCTGGATCGTCCCGCTCTGCCAGGCGCCCGGGGCCGCCAGCAGGCTCGACATCAGCGGACCGGTCGGCGGCAGTCGGACGATCTGGGCGGTACCGCGGGCCGCCACCGAGCCGTGGCCGGAGGTCCCGTCGTGCTGCCCCCGCGGGTCGCGGGCATCGGCCGGCGCCGCCCTGGCCGCCGCGTCGGGTCCGTCCGGTCTCGGTGCCGGCAGCCACTGCACGCCAACGCGGGACGCCTCCGGTGCGGCGGCCGGTTCCGGTAGTCCGGCCGGTCCTGGTGCCGCCCTGGTGGCAGCCCGTGCGAGCGACACCCTGGGACGAGGCGGACCGGCCGTGGCGGCAGAGGGAGCGGCCGACAGCGCCGGGTGGGCGACGGTGGCGGGATCCGGGCGGCGCAGCAGCAGGGCGTCGGGGTGGCCCGCGTTGACGTAGTGCAGCTCACCGGTGCGCGGGTCGATCACCAGAATGATCGCGGTGGCGAACATCTCGTCGGTTTCGCCAAGGTTGTCCACCACCCATTCGAGCGCCGCGGCGGGTGAGCTTCCGTCCGTCAGCGCCGCGTTCAGCAACTGCTTGAGCCGCAGGGCGAAGACGCCGGCGGCGGCACCGTGGCCGGCGACGTCGCCGACCACCACCGCGACCCGACCGTCGGGGAGGTCCAGGGCGTCGTACCAGTCGCCGGCCAGCTCGCCCTGCGCCGGCTCGACCCGGCCGTGCAGAACGACGTCGCGGGCCCGTAGCACCGACGGGGTGAGCGCATCCCGCAGGGCGATGACGGCGGGGCCCTGCTGCGCCAGCGCCTCGAAGGACCGCTCGTTCTGCCGCACCAGACGGACGAGCTGGGCTCGCATCGTCTCGACGTCCGCGGCCAGCGCGACGATCTCCGCCGGACCCACCGACGGGATCCGGGTGTCGTAACGGCCGGCTGCCACCGCGTTGACCGAGCGCTGCAGGGCGCCGATCGGGCGCAGCAACCAGCGCCGTGCGGCGGTCAGCACCGTGGCCAGCACGATCAGGATGATCAGCACGGCGCTGGCGAGCGAGCTCAGCAACAGGACCGCGGCCGTCTCGAGCTGCTCGGAGGCCTGGACCTGCTCCCGGTCGATCTCCGCGCCGAGGCGTGCCACCCCGGTGCGCAGAGCGTCGAAGTCGCGCCGGGCGCTGTCGCGCACGATGTCGGCGGCGGCGGTGACGTCCCCACGGGCCATCGCCGCGAGCTCGGGGCGAACCACCTCCCGCCGCCAGGTGTCGTAGGCCTGCCGAACCTGGCCGAGCTGCGCGCGCAGCTCGGGGAAGTCGACGAGCAGCTCGTCCAGGGTCGCCGTGAGCGTGGGCACGGCCCGGTCGGACGTGACGAACGGCGCCAAGAAGCCCCGGTCACGCGTCACGATGTAGCCACGCAAGGCACTTTCCTGGTCGACGTACCCGGCGAGCAGCAGCGCGGTGGTCGTCGCGGCCGGGTCCAGGTGGCGGCCGCGGTCGGTCGCGGCCCGCCGCGAGCCCCAGCCGGAGATCACAGCGAGCACCAGCATCACGACGATGGCGACGCTGGCGACCAACGTCAGCACCCGAAGGCCGCGCCGCAGGCCAGCGGTCTCGCTCACCCCCGGATTGTCGTCCACTCGCCGCAGGCCCGGCGGGGCGGGGCCGCAATCCCGCCGATCAGACGCGTCTCTCCCACCTCGACGGCCCCCACCGCGACCACGAACATTCCCGTGACCACGGGAAACACCGCTCGGCGGAGCGGCTGGGGGCCCTCGTCCCGGGACACGGGGGCCCCCGCGGCGCGGCTCACACCCGCCAGCCGGCCGATGCAGGAACCGCCCCTTTCGCAGCCAACCGCACACCATTTCCCGACAATAAGATTTCCGTCGCACTTGTCCTGATATGACATATCCCAGCAGCGTGTATTTGGATATTGCACAATGCTGCCACCCGGCGAGTGAACATGTGCAGTTCCGGTACAGGAACCTCCGACCGACGGAACTTCCCGTACCGGCCGCCCGTTCCTCATACGGATGTGCCGCCCGGTACGGACCACCCGGCATGGACCGGCTGGTCCGGATGGGTGCACGTCGAATCTCCGCGGTATGCGCTGGTTTCGCCGGTTGCCGTCGTCGGCGGCCGCAGGCGCGAGCGCCGCCCGGCCCGTCCCGCGGCCAGACCGTGGCTGTCCCGACTGCGGATCGTGCTCCGCGGCGATCCCGACGGGGCGACACCCGAGCCTGGGAGCACGCAACGATGATCTCTGCTTCACCCGCCGGCCCGGCGCGGTCCCGCGTCGAGCCGACCCGCCGCGCGGCCGCACACCGCCCGACCCCCGGCCCGCGCCGAGTAGCCGGCTCCGCCCGGTCCGACGCGGCAATCTGGACCCGCGGCCTGACCAGGAGCCACGGCACCCGCCGCGCGGTCGACCAGCTGGATCTACAGGTCCCCCGCGGGGCGCTGTCCGGCTTCGTCGGGCCGAACGGGGCCGGCAAGTCCACCACCCTGCGGATGCTGCTCGGTCTGATCCGCCCGTCGGCGGGGCGCGGTTACGTGCTCGGCCAGCCGATCAGCCGGCCGGATCGCTACCTGCACCAGGTCGGCGCGATGATCGAGGGCCCGACCTTTCACCCGGGCCTGTCCGGGCGGCGCAACCTCGACCAGCTCGCCATCCTGCGCGGCCTCGGCACCCACGGCGGGGGCGGCCGGTCCCGGCGCCGCCGCCGGGTGGCCGAGGTCCTGGACCAGGTCGGCCTGGGCGACCGGGGCGACGACCGGTTCAGCGCCTACTCCCTGGGAATGAAACAGCGGCTCGGG
This sequence comes from Frankia sp. R82, assembly GCF_023716925.1. GTDB lineage: Bacteria > Actinomycetota > Actinomycetes > Frankiales > Frankiaceae > Frankia. The sequence continues at coordinate 3,527 of NZ_JAMQQG010000059.1, read as the reverse complement.
ATCGCCGCCGCCCTGTTGCCCAGACCGTCCCTGCTCATCCTGGACGAACCGACGAACGGGCTGGATCCAGCCGGTATCCGGGAGATCCGGACGTTGTTGGGACAGCTCGCCGCGAACGGCATGACCGTGTTCGTCTCCAGTCATCTGCTCACCGAGGTCGAGCAGATCTGCGACCATCTCGTCATGATCAACAATGGCCGGATGCTCTTTCAGGGACATGTCACCGACCTGCTGGCCGCCGAGGATCCGCGCATCCACCTCGTCCCCGAACACGGCGACGACGCCCGCCGCCTGGCCACCATGATCAACAATGTCGGCCTGCCGGTCGAGCTCGACCTGCGCCTCGACATACCGGACGCGGCCGGTCCCAGCACCCATCAGCCGGTCGTCACCGTGCACGGGCCGGAGGGCCTGGCCGCCGACCTGAACCGGATGGCGATGGGCGCGGGCATCGCCCTGCGATCGCTGCGTACCCATCGGCCCAACCTGGAGGAGACGTTCCTGCGCGTCACCGGCGAGATCGACGGCGACCTGGTGCGGGCCGAGGCGCTGCCCCGCGTTCCGGACGGCAGCGTGGCACCGGCCGGCGTCGGACTCGACCCGGCGCACAGCCGCGGGGGCGCCACGTGATCAACGCCTTTCGGGCCGAATGGGTGCCGCTGCTACGACGCCGTTTCCTGCTGGGCACGCTCGGGGCCGTGTTCGCCTGCTCGGTGCTCGGCACCGTGCTGACGTTCCTGTCCGTCGGGCACACCGACTTCGACGGCGACCCGGTGACCGCGGCGTGGCTGTCCGAGCCCGGTGGCCTGGTCCAGGGCGCGCAGGCGGTAAGCATCCTGCTCGGCGTGGTGGCACTGTCCGTGGTTGCGGCGGCGCTCGCCGGCGACCACGGGCACGGGATGCTGCGTAACCAGCTGATCGCGCAGCCGCACCGGGCCCGGCTGCTCGCCGGGAAGCTGCTGGCGCTCGCCGTGTTCGTCGGGCTGGTCGTGGCCGTGGCAACGGTCGTCTCCGCGGCGCTGGCGTTCCCGCTGGCACCGGTGAAGGGGGTGTCGACCGCCGCCTGGCACAGCGGCGCCGGCCTGGCGGCGCTGGGCACCGGCTTTGTGAACCTGTACCTCGGATCGCTGGGCTACGCCGCCGTCGGGGCCCTCGCCGCGATCGTGCTGCGCGGCCCGGCAAGTGCCATCGCGGTGGGCATCGCGTATGCGCTCCCGGTGGAGATGCTGGTCTCGCGCATCTACCACCCGGCCCGCGCCTGGCTGCCGATGCAGCTCATGCAGGAGATCGCCACCGGCGGGGCGGCGTTCGCCACTCCCTACGCGGACGCCCTGCTGCGCGGCTGCCTCTACGCCGCCGTCATGGTGGCCGTCGCCCTGGTGTACTTCCGCCGCCGCGACGTGACGTCCTGATCCCGGGTGACCGACGGGGCTACCCGGACGCCTCCGAACCGCCTGCCGTCCCGGCGTGGCCAGCCGTCCCTCAGTGACCGAAGATGTCGGAGTCGAGGGCGGCGGCCTCGCCGGCCGGGCCGCGGTCGAGTGCCGAGATCGCGGCGATCTCGGCGGCGTCGAGAGCGAAGTCGAACACGGCGATGTTCTCGGCCAGCCGGCGCGCACTCGCCGACTTCGGGACGACCACGCAGCCGAGGTCCAGGTGCCAGCGCAGCACGATCTGGGCCGGGGTCCGGGCGCGCTCGGCGGCGATCCGGGTGATCACCGGATCGTCGAGCAGGCCGGTGCCGGCGCCCAGCGGGCTCCAGGACTCGGTGACGATGGCGTGCTCGGCGTGATACGCGCGGGCACTCGCGCGCCCCAGGCGGGGGTCGAGCTGGATCTGGTTGACCTCCGGGGCCACCCCGGTCTCGGCGAGCAGCCGGTCCAGATGCGCCGGCTTGAAGTTGGACACGCCGATCGCGCGCACCTGCCCCGAGCGCTGCAGCTCCAGCAGCCCCCGCCAGGCGTCGACGTACCGGTCGCGCCCCGGGTTGGGCCAGTGGACGAGCAGCAGATCGAGATAGTCCAGGCCCAGCCGGCGCAGGCTGTCCGCCGCGGCCCGGCGCACGCCGCGCACGCTGTGTGAGCGCTTGTTGAACTTGGTCGTGACGAACAGCTCCTCGCGTGGCACTCCGGTGGCACGCAGCCCGGCGCCGACCCCACGTTCGTTGCCGTAGTTGTGCGCGGTGTCGACCAGCCGGTAGCCGAGCCCCACCGCCTGCTCGACCACGCCCTGCACGGCGCGGTCGTCCAACGGCCAGGTCCCCAGGCCCAGCCGGGGCATCCGGGCCCCACGGGCAAGTGCGACGGTGGGCACGGGCGAAGGCGGCACGGCGGGCGGGCCCTTCTGTCAGGATGAGGTGAGGCGGAGGTTCCGGGGGCGCCGGGTACATCGAAGCACCCGCTTCATAGAAGCACCGGGGCACCTCCGAGCGGCACACCAGACCCGGCGAGCCGGGCCGTACGCGCGGGGAGCAGACTGCGAGCATGAGTGCCACCAGGGATGAAAAACTGGCCGTGGTGCTGCCCACGGACGAGGCTCGGACCATCCGCGACGCCGCGGAGGGCGAAGGCCTGTCCCTCGAGGATTTCGCCGTTGAGGCGATGAAGCGCTACGCCCGCGAGGTCCTCGCTGACCGGCGCCTGTTCCGCATCCCCGATACGGACTGGAGCGCCTTCGAGGCCCTGCTGGAGTCCCCGCCGAGCGACGCCACCCGGCTGCGTCGCCTGCTCGACGAGGAACCGGGCGCCGAGTAGCCTCCGCCCCGCCCGGAAGGACCGTCGCCGTGCCCCTGGCCAAGCCAACCGCCCTGCCCGAGGACGTGGACCGCACCACCTTCACCTGCGGGGATGATGCGCTGGACGTCTGGCTGCGCCATCACGCCCTCGATCATCAGCAGGACCGCACCACGAACACCTTCGTGATCATCGATCGCCCCCCCGGCCGCCGGGCGGGCATGGGCGACCTGGATACCGAGGGTCTGGGTGCCGAGGGTCTGGGTGCCGAGGGTCTGGGTGCCGGGGGTCTGGAGATCGAGGGTCTGGAGATCGACCCGGCCGGCGCCGACGCTGCCCGCAGCGGCACGGTGGACAGCGCCGGAGCGGGTGCGGGCGGGGCCGACGGCGGGCGCATCGCCGGCTATTACTGTCTGGCGACCGCCGCCGTCGAGCGCATCCCCGGGACCCGCCGCCGCTCCCGCCGCCCGACCGAGCCGGTGCCGGCGATGTTCGTCGGCCGGCTCGCCGTCGACCTGCGCTATACCGGCCGCGGCGTCGGCGCCCGTCTCGTCCGCGACGCCGTGATGCGTTCCCTGACGGTGCACCGGATGGTCGGTCTGCCGCTGCTGCTCGCCCACACCCCGCACGCTGCCGGGGCGGCGTTCTACCATCACCTCGGCTTCCGCCCGACCCGCTTCGACCCCTACCTGCACGCCCTCCCGCTGCGCGCCGCCGCGGGCTGAGCCCACGGTCGGCGGCGACGTCCGCGGCGCTCAGCCGCTGGCCGCGACCCGGTGGCGCGTGGCCGGCACC
>NZ_JAMQQG010000004.1 GCF_023716925.1 Frankia sp. R82 | reverse complement strand
GCTCCGCCTGGCGGCCGGCGTGACCCGCATGGTGGCGCTCGCCGCGCCGCTGGGAATCGGCGCCCTGGTCTGGCTGGCCGCCGGCCCGGTCGCGGCGATGACGGCAACCGTGGTCGCCGGCTGCCTGTACCGCGCGGCCCGCCACACCCGGCGCCGACGCCACGCGGCGCAGGTGCGGGTCCAGGCCGAGGACTTCCTCGCCACCTTCTCCGCCGAACTCGACTCGGGCGGTGCACCCGAGGCCGCCCTGCGCTCCGCGGCGCGTGGCATGGTCTCGGACACCACGGCACGCGGCGCGGCAACACGGGCCGCGCGCAGCGCCCGGACGGCACGAAACCGCACAGTCGGCCCGGCCAGGGCCGGGCCCCGATCGGAGTGGACACCGCTCGGGCGGTTGGCGGTGCAACTCGCGGACGCGGACGATCCGAGCAGTGTGCTGTGTCGGGCCGAAGCGGGATCGATCCGTCAACTGGGCATCGCCTACCGGGTCTGCATCCGGGCCGGCGCCCGCCTGTCGCCGGTCACCGAGATGCTCGCCACGCTTGCCCGCGCGGACGCCGTGCGCGCCGAGGAGCTCGCCACCGCCCTGGCCGGCCCCCGGTCCTCCGGTCGGTTGGTCGCCGCTCTGCCGGTCTTCGGGATCGCGCTCGGCTCCCTCGCCGGCGCCTCCCCTCTGCACACCCTGCTGACCACCCCGGCCGGTGTGGCCTGCCTGCTGCTCGGCGGGCTAGCCGATCTCGTCGGCCTGCGCTGGTTGCGGGCCTTCGCGGATGGTGTGGAACGCCGCGCCGCGCCGACCGCCATGGATGCTGCCGGGTCGGGCGATCCCGCCGGTGTGACGCGGCGCGGTGCCGGGCGGCGGCAGGCACGCCTGCTCGCCGATCTTCCGCTCGCGCTCGACCTGATCGCGGTGGCGCTGCGCAGCGGGGCGACGCTCAGCGCGGCTTTCATGACCGTCGGTGCTGCCAACGGTGGGGCGCTGGGGGGCCAGCTACGCGCCGCGGCACGCGCGCTGGCGGCCGGTGCGGATGTGCCCACGGCCTGCGCCGAACTGGTGGCTGCGACCCGTCCACGGCACCGGATCGACCTGCTCGGCCGGTGGGTGTCACCCGGGCCCCGGGGTTCGCCGCACGCCCGATGGCCGGCGATGGCCCAGACGGCTGTCACCGCCTTCGACCGAGCACACCGTTCCGGTGCCCGGCCGGCCGCGGCCCTGACCCGGCTGGCCGAGCGGGCCCGCGCCGAGGCCCATGCGGAGACCATCACCGCGGCCCGTCGGGCCGGTGTGCTCGCCGTGGTACCGCTCGGCCTCTGCTTTCTGCCTGCCTTCCTGCTGCTCAGCGTCGTTCCCGTCGTGCTCGGCACCCTGCCGGAGCTGCTGCCGGCCTGACGTCCGGCCCCGGCCTGGGGCTGTGCCCACCCGGCCTGCGTGGATCCATCGTCCTGCCCTGACCCCGCTCGGAGGACTCCCATGTCAACCTCACCCGGCCCGTTCCCCCGTCGCACCTCGGCCCACGCAGTGCTCGGTCGCGCGCTGGTCGCCTGGTGGCGCGGTCCCCGCGAATGGCGCGACCGGGGCATGTCCACCGCCGAGTACGCGGTGGGCACCCTCGCCGCCGTCGCGTTCGCAGGTGTGCTCTACGCGGCCGTGACCAGCTCGGCGGCCCGTTCGGCGGTCGCCTCGCTCGTGCAGCGCGCCCTGGCGGGGTCGTTCTGAGCCGCACCGCCCGTGGTGTCCTCGGCCCGGCCCGGCGACCACGGTCCACTCCCCACATCGGCGACGACCGTGCTGGCGACGACCGCGGTCAGGCCACCGCGGAACTTGCGGTCGGGCTGCCGTCGCTGGTGGCCGTATTCCTGCTCGCCGCCTGGATGCTCGCCGTCATGTTCGGCCAGGGGCGCTGTGGTGACGCGGCCCGGATCGGGGCCCGGCTCGCGGCCCGCGGCGAGTCTGACGCGATCGTGGCCGCCACGGTGACCCGGGCAGCGCCCCCGCACGCCAGCGTTCGGGTGTCCCGCCATGACGGGCTCGTCGACGTCGAGGTGTCGGCGACCATCGGCGCGAGTGCCCTGGGACGTCTCGCCCCGCGACAGGTCGTGTCCGCGCGTGCCGTCGCGGCGGTCGAACCGAGCCTGCCAGCCGGCAGCGGCGACGGTCCATGAGCCGCTCTCGCTGCCAGCAGCCGGTGGTCCTGTCGGCCGGCCAGGACGATGACCCCGCGGACACCGGTTCGGCCACCGTCTGGCTGCTCGCTCTGCTGTTCGCGCTGATGTGGCTGGCCGGTATCGCCTTCACGGTGGCCACGATCGGCGCGGCACGGACCCGGGCCGCGACGGCTGCCGATCTTGCCGCCCTCGCCGCCGCCGGTCTGCCCCCGGTCGATCCCGACGCGGCCTGCGCCCGGGCCACGCAGGTCAGCGAGGCGGACGGGGCCCGTCTGGTCGAGTGTCGCATCGTCGCCGACGCGGTCGAGGTCGCCGTCCGCGTCCCGGTGCCCGTTGCCCTCGGCATCCGCGCCGAGGTCGCCAGCCGGGCCCGGGCCGGACCGTGGGGACGCGCCCCCGGGGTGTACCAGCCGATCCTCCATCGCCGCCGACGGGAGGGGCCGGGCTCAGGAACGGATATCGGCGCGGGTGGCCGCGTCGCGTCCGGTGGACTCGGTGGACTCGGCGGCGGGCGCCCGGTTGCCGCGCGCGAGGTCGGCGACCCTGGCCACGATCCGGTCACCACGGCGCGGATGGGTGGTCGGCCGCGGCCGGGTCGCGGCGGCTTCCGGGCGAACGTCGTCCGCGACCGCCCGGGACGGGGTCGGCACCCGCTCGGCGGCCCGGCTGATGGCAGGTTCGGGCTTCTCGGTGCGGCTACGAACCTGCTCGGCCCGCGAGGCAGCGGGCTGCGCCGGCGCGTCAGCGGCCGTAGTGGCCGCGATCGGTGGCCCGTCCACGCCGTTGTCGGTCCGCCGCCGGCCCGCGGCCACCGCCGTGCCCATGGCGGGAGCCGCGGCGCTGGCGCTGGGACGCGCCGATGCGACGACGGGCTCGGGGCGCGACGCCGCCATGACGGCCGGAGCGGGTCGCGACACAGCCGCGGTGGTGGCGGGAACGGGACGGGTCGGCGCGGTGGTGGCGGGACGGGACGGCGCGGTGGCGACGGGGGGCGGTACCGCGCGGGTCAGTGCGGCGAGGTCGCGCTCCCGCTGCCGCTGGATCCTGCGGCGGTTCCGGTCACGCGCCACGCCGTGCAGCAACAGCTGCACTCCGGCGATCATCAGCATGCCGGTGGCAAGCCCGAGAACGAACAGTCCCCAGATATCGAACGACAGGGTCTGACCCATGATCATAACGTCGGTATGGCCGCTGTTCTCCAGCACGAGATCCGCGGTGAAGACGCCTGCCACCAGCAACACCACAACACCGATGGTTACCACCGAGACCTCCAGAACCATCCGCGGGAGCGGGACCCGCTGCGCAGTACAGTCGATCTCGGCCTACCCCGGTCACCCCGCCGCGCAACCACGAAGACCCACGGCAACTACCGAAGGCTCAGCGTGATCCGCGTTTCAGGCAATCGGTGCTCAGGTGATCGGTGCTCAGGTGACCAGCTCGGTGATTGCCGTGAGCAGCCGCGCTGCCGCCGCCTTGTCCAGTGGCTCGTTTCCGTTGCCGCATTTGGGCGACTGGACGCAGGACGGGCAGCCCGCCGGGCATTCGCAGGCCCGCACGGCGTCCCGGGTCGCGGCAAGCCACGCCCCGAACCGCAGAAAACCGCGTTCGGCGAAACCCGCGCCGCCGGCGTGGCCGTCATAGACGAACACGCTGGTGCGTCCGGTGTCGGGATGCAGATCGGTCGACACACCGCCGATGTCCCAGCGGTCGCAGGTCGCGAACAGCGGCAGCAGTCCGATCGCCGCGTGTTCGGCGGCATGTACCGCCCCCGGCACCTCGGTGGGGGTCACGGCGGCGTGGGCGAGCAGATCGTCGGTGACCGTGTACCACACGCCGCGGGTCCGCAGCTGCCGCGGCGGCAGGTCCAGCGGTTCCTGGCCGAGGACCTCGCCGGTCGCGACGATCCGCCGCTGATAGCCGACGACCTGGCTGGTCACCTCGACCACCCCCAGGTGCACGGCCACGTCCGCCACGGTCCGCTCCCGGGTGGACGCCACGATCCGGATGTCGGTGTGCTCCCGGGCGATCGTCGTCCAGGCCGGCGACTCCTCGTGGACGAACGCGACCGACTCGTCGAGGTCGAGCTCGTCGACCACATAGCTCGACCCCTGATGCAGGTAGACCGCACCGTGATGCACCGACGTGTGGGCCGCCGCGGCGTCCACGGTGCCGAGCAGGCGGCCGGTCGAGGCCTCCACGATCCGCACCGGCGGGCCGCCCGTGCCGCGGATGTCGACGTCTGGCCGGGTCCGTTGCGTCCAGTACCAACCGGTGGGGCGGCGCCGCAGCCGGCCGCGGCGGACCAGGTCATCCACGACCCGCGTCGCCGCCGGGCCGAACAGCTCGAGATCGGGCTCGGCCAACGGCAGCTCGGCGGCCGCGCATTCCAGGTGCGGGCCCAGCACGTAGGGGTTGTCCGGGTCGAACACGCTCGCCTCCACCGGTCGGCCGAAGACCGCTTCCGGATGGTGGACGAGGTAGGTGTCCAGCGGATCGTCCCGGGCGACGAGCACCGCCAGCGATCGCCGCCCGTCCCGGCCCGCACGGCCCGCCTGCTGCCACAGGGACGCAAGCGTCCCCGGGAAACCGGCGGTGACCGTTGCGTCCAGGCCGCTGATGTCCACCCCGAGCTCGAGGGCCGAGGTGGCGGCGACCCCCAACAGCTCCCCCGTGCGCAGCGCCCGCTCCAGCTCACGGCGCTCCTCCGGCAGATAGCCGGCCCGGTAGGCGGCGATCCGGTCCGCAAGATCGGCCGCGACCAGACCGAGCTCCCGGCGAGCCCCCACCGCAACCACCTCAGCCGCCCGGCGGGACCGCACGAACACCAGCGTGCGCACGCCCTGGGCGACGAGGTCCGCCAGCAGGTCGGCCGCCTCGGCGGTGGCCGACCTGCGCACCGGCGCACCGTTCTCCCCGTCCCCGGCCGCCCCGCCACCGTTATTACTGTCGTACGCAGCGTCGCCGTAGGCACCGTCGTCGTAGGCACCGTCGTCGCCATGGACGCCGCCGCCGACGTGGCTCGCCGCGGGGGGGCTTGTCCGGGGTGGCCTCGTCCACAGCAGCGGCGGTTCGTAGAGCACGAAGTCCATCGGGCCGCGCGGGGCGCCATCGCCGTCCACTACCTCGACATCGAGCCCGGTGAGCCGGCCGGCCGACGTGCCCGGGTCCGCAACGGTCGCCGAGGCGAGCAGGAACACCGGCTGCGCACCGTAACGGGCGCAGATCCGCCGCAGCCGGCGGATCACGGCCGCCACATGCGCGCCGAAGACGCCCCGGTACCCGTGACACTCATCAATGATCACGAACCGCAGGCCGCGCAGGAACTGGGCCCACTGGCGGTGCCGCGGCAGGATCCCACGGTGCAGCATGTCCGGGTTCGTCAGGACCAGACCGGCATGTGCCCGCACCCAGTCCCGTTCGGCGGCCGGCGTGTCGCCGTCATAGGTGGCCGCCCGCACGGCCACCCGCAGCGCCCGAACCGCGCGCAGCTGGTCGTGGGCGAGGGCCTTCGTCGGGGACAGGTACAGGGCCCGGGCGGACGGCTCGGCGAGCAACCGGGACAACACCGGCATCAGATAGCCCAACGACTTGCCCGACGCGGTGCCCGTCGCCAGCACGACGCTGTGCCCCGCGTACGCGGCCTCGGCCGCGGCGGCCTGATGCGTCCATGGCTCATCGATGCCGGCGGCCACCCACCGGCCGCGCAGCACCGGATCGACCCACTCCGGCCACGGCGCACGCTGCCCCGCACGGGCCGCGACCGGCTCCACATGGGTCATACATCGGGCCCGGCGCACGTCGGCGCGCAGCTCGGCCAGGACGGTCTCCCCGCCGCCCGGGCGAACGTCCCCCGGGCGACCGTTCTCGCCGTCCTCGGCGACCGGAGAATCCACGATCGCCAAGAATATGCGCCGCTGCCACCACCATCGCCGCAGAGACGGACGACGGGGCCTCATCCACGGGACAACCCGACCCTCCACGACGAGCCCGAACCGCGGACCGCCCCCTGACAGACAAGATCGGGGATAGATTTCGAGCAGACGTCATCGACGACGCCGCGGGGACGCCCGGATCTGCGACCTGTGTCGTGGGCCACCGGATTGATCCCTGCCGTGGGAGGGTAGTGGCGCCCTGACGTCGGTCTCCCATTACATGGGAGATACTGTGACATTGAGTCACCATCGGGACACCAATGCATCGTCGACGCACCATCGAGACACCGACGCACCACTGAGACACCGACGCACCACTGAGGCACCAAGGAGGACCCGTGGACCTGTCCCTCACGACTCGCCAGGAAGGCAACCACACAGTCGTGGTGGTGGGCGGCGAGATCGACGTCTACACCGCGCCGAAGCTGCGTGAACAGCTGATCGACCTGGTCTCCGGCGGGTCGTACCACCTCGTCGTGGACATGGAGGGTGTCGAGTTCCTCGACTCGACCGGTCTCGGCGTCCTCGTCGGCGGACTCAAGCGGGTTCGCGCGCATGACGGGTCACTGAGCCTGGTCTGCACCCAGGAGCGCATCCTCAAGATCTTCCGGATCACCGGTCTGACGAAGGTGTTCCCGATCCACTCCTCCGTCGAGGACGCCCTCGCCGCGCACGAGTAAGCCAGTCGGACATCACGCCTCGGAAAGGCAGGCATACCGTATGCCCACCGTTGAGCTGCGGTTCGCCGCCCTGAACGGGCACGTCCGCACCGCTCGGATGATCGCCACGGCGGTCAGTCGGCGCGCGGGAGTCCCCGCCGGCGCTGCCGATGAGATCAAGCTGGCGGTCACGGAGGCATGCGCCCGGGCGGTTCGGGTCAACCGCCGACACGCGCCACAGGCGCCGGTGCATGTGGCGCTCACCGAGACGCCCGACTCGTTCACCATCACCGTCGCCGACCGTGGCCAGACGGGCGACGAAGTGGCCCCCGGCCCGGATGGCGGGCTGGTCACCGCCTCCACCCTGCTCGACCTCGAGCCGGACTCGGCCGCGCCGCCCTGGTGGTCCGAGCCGGCCGAGGAGGACGTGGCCGGAGACAGCGGCGGCTTCCCGCCCGGGCTCGGGCTTGCTCTGATCGAAGGACTGGTCGACGAGGTGCAGATCAGCCGCGGTGCCGACGGGGTCGGCACCGTCGTCGCCATGACCTGGCACACCGGCCCTGCGGTCGAGCCGGCCAAGCCCCTGCTCTGACCCATCCTCACCCCAGGCCACCCAGATGGCCCGATCACGTCGCCGCTCGATCACGTCGCCGACGTCCTGTACGGCCGGACGCTGCGCACAGTTCGGTCGAACCGGTACCCAGGCCCACGAGAGTCTCGCCTGCCGCCGCAGGTGGAGGGTTGTTCGGGAATTTCGGCTCGATTTTCCGAACAACCCTCCACCTGGCACCGAAAATCCCTTGGCAGCCAGCGATCCGAGCCCAGTTTTATAGATAAATTGTAACATTTATGAGGAAAACGGTACATTTTCTGCCACGGCTTCCTGCCGCCCCGATTACAAGCCCCAAGAAGCATGGCGGCAGACACGACAACAAGCGCGCGGCGGTGGCACGCGCCGTGGCGTTCGGCCGCCACAGCGGAAAATCGCCAAAAATGCAGCGCACATCACACCGCGATGGATAGACTCCCCGGCATCTCACCTGGACCGATCCAGGCCGCGTGAGATGCCGTTGTGCTCCCCGATCGACCCGCCGGAATTTCTCAAAGCAGGGTAATTCAGACGGTTTCTCCGGACGTCGCCGGATGCGATGCCCGGCCGCCGATGTTCCGTACCGCCGGGCAGTTCCTACCGAACGCCGGCGGCCGTTCCATACCGGTGGAGGGTGCACAGAGCAGACCCGGGAGGAGCCATGTCCCCGATCCACGGCCTGGCGGTCGAGGGAAGCGGAACAGATTTCGGCGGCGAATCGGTCGGGCTGGTGACCGGTGTGGCGACCGTCGGCGCGCTGGCCCTGGTCGTGGCCGGCTACCTGGCCCGTGAGGTGCTGAAGGCGGATCCCGGCACGCCGCGGATGATCGAGGTCGGCCGGGCGGTGCAGGAGGGTGCCGCAGCCTATCTACGCCGCCAGTTTCGCACTCTTGCCGGCTTTGTCGTCGTCATTCCGTTCGTCCTGCTACTGCTGCCAGCGGATGACACCGGAGCCCGCCTCGGCCGCTCGGTGTTCTTCGTGGTGGGCGCACTGTTCTCGGCGCTGGTGGGATTCGTCGGCATGTCGCTGGCCACCCGGTCGAACACTCGCACGGCCGCCGCGGCAATGACTCACGGTGAACGGGCGGCGGTGCGGATCGCGTTTCGCACCGGCGGCGTGGTCGGTATGTTCACGGTCGGACTGGGGTTGCTCGGGGCGGCCGTGGTCGTGCTCGCGTTCCGGGACACCGCGCCGCAGGTCCTTGAGGGTTTCGGGTTCGGCGCGGCCCTGCTGGCGATGTTCATGCGGGTGGGCGGGGGTATTTTCACAAAAGCGGCGGACGTCGGCGCCGACCTGGTCGGCAAGGTCGAACAGGGAATCCCCGAAGACGATCCTCGTAACGCCGCAACCATCGCCGACAACGTCGGCGACAACGTGGGTGACTGCGCAGGTATGGCGGCGGACCTGTTCGAGTCCTACGCGGTGACCCTGGTCGCGGCGCTGATTCTCGGGGTGAGTGCCTTCGGGGAGCGCGGTCTGGTGTTTCCGCTGCTGATTCCGGCCGTCGGCGTGGTGACGGCGGTCATCGGGATCTTCGCGGTGTCCCCGCGGTCGCGGGACCGCGACGGAATGGCCGCGATCAACCGTGGGTTCTTCATCTCGGCTGTGGTGTCGGCGATCGGCGCGGTCGTGGTGGCGGTGACCTATCTTCCGGGCAGCTTCGCCGAACTGCCCGGGCTCGCGGGCAGCACCCAGTCGGGTAATCCCCGGGTGATCGCCGCCAGTGCCGTGCTGATCGGCATTGCGCTCGCCGCCGCCATCCAGGTGCTGACCGGGTACTTCACCGCGACGAACCGGCGGCCGGTGCGCGACATCGTCCGAGCCTCCATCACCGGCCCGGCGACGAACATCCTGGCGGGTATCGGCGTGGGCCTGGAATCCGCGGTCTACTCGGCGCTGCTCATCTGCGCAGCGGTGTTCGGTGCCTATCTACTGGGCTCCGGCAGCGTGACGATCGCGCTGTTCGCCGTGGCACTGGCCGGCACCGGGCTGCTCACCACGGTCGGCGTGATCGTGTCGATGGACACCTTCGGCCCGGTCAGCGACAACGCCCAGGGCATCGCCGAGATGTCGGGTGATCTCGACGAGGCCGGCGCGGCCATTCTCACCTCGCTGGACGCGGTCGGCAACACCACGAAGGCCATCACCAAGGGCATTGCGATCGCGACGGCGGTGCTGGCGGCGACCGCCCTGTTCGGCTCGTTCACCGACACCGTTTCGACGGCGCTGGCGGACGCGGGCGCACGCGCCGAGGACGGACGCGGTCTGGTCGGCGGGTTGAACATCGCCTACCCCGACGCTCTGGTCGGCCTGATCATCGGCGCGGGCGTGGTCTTCCTGTTCTCGGGCCTGGCGATCAACGCGGTCGGGCGGGCGGCGGGACGGGTGGTGCTGGAGGTACGCAACCAGTTCCGGACCAGGCCCGGAATCATGACCGGGACCGAGCGGCCCGACTACGGCGCGGTGGTTGACATCTGCACCCGTGACTCGCTGCGGGAGCTGATCACGCCGGGCACTCTGGCGGTGCTCGCGCCGATCGCGGTCGGCTTCGGCCTCGGTTACCCCCCGTTGGGGGCGTTCCTCGGCGGTGCGATCGCCGGCGGCGTGCTGATGGCCGTGTTCCTCGCCAACTCCGGCGGAGCCTGGGACAACGCGAAGAAACTGGTCGAGGACGGCAGTCATGGCGGTAAGGGCTCCCCGGTCCACGAGGCAACTGTGATCGGAGACACAGTTGGTGATCCCTTCAAGGACACCGCGGGTCCGGCGATCAACCCGCTGCTCAAAGTCATGAACCTGGTGAGTCTACTGATCGCACCGGCAGTGGTGAAGTACTCCGTGGGCACAGATCGCAACACTGCGCTACGGGTCGCCATCGCCCTGGTCGCGGTGGCGGTGATCGCGACCGCGATCATCCTGTCCCGCCGGCGCGGTCGCGGGAGCATGCAGGATCCTCCGGTCGAGCAGCCGACCCCGCGCGATCCGGAGACGATCAGCGCCTGAGTGGCCTTCCCACCCCGCCCACCGATCAACAACCCGCCGGTCACCGACCGGCGGACGGGGCGCGGCATCGGTGGCCGGCCGGACCCGCGGGCCGAGCCGGCATCTCCCACAAGCGGCCATATATGGCTACCGAAAGTAATGAACCCGGCCCGGCTACTGGCCGCCTGACGTCGGCGTGTTACACCGTCGTGCGGGCCCTGACGGGCCGTCGAGGCGTGAGCGTGAATGCGATGGGTAGGCGTCGGACCACGAAGCCCATACCCGGACAGGAAGCTCCGTGGGGCCCGGCAGCGGCGTACGGTGCAGCGTGGCACCGCCTCCGCTCCGGCGGGGTTCCACTCGACCAGCAGCCGCCGGACGCCCGCCCGTTGTCCACGCCCGACCCAAGCACCACGTGCCGCCCGAGCAACATCCGCCGTATCCGGGACCTACAGTCCACTGGGGCGACCTACGCTCCGGTTGCCAGCCGACCAGCTCGCCAGCCGACCAGCTCGCCGGACGAGCACGCCGGTGAGCACGCCGCACGAGCATGCGCACGCCGCACCGAGGAGAGAAGTGCCACCGCGCACGAACACGACGACACGGACGCCCCGGGCGACCACCCGGTCCTCCCCTCCCGTCCCCGAGCCCAGCGAGCCCGCAGCGACCGACCGTTCCGTGACCGGGACGAGCGGTGCCGCCGGCGGCGCGGATGCCGGCATGCCCACGCCCGGCACCGGTACCCGCCTGGTGATCGTGGAGTCGCCGGCGAAGGCAAAAACCATTGCCGGGTACCTCGGGCCGGGCTGGCAGGTCGAGTCGAGCATCGGGCACATCCGGGATCTTCCACGCAGTGCGGCCGATGTCCCGGCCGCGCACCGGGGAAAGCCCTGGGCCCGCCTCGGCGTGGACGTCGACAACGACTTCGAGCCGCTGTATGTCGTCTCTCCGGATAAGAAGCTGCAGGTCAGCAAGCTCAAAGCGCTGGTGAAGGATGCCAGCGAGCTCTACCTCGCGACAGACGAGGACCGCGAGGGCGAAGCGATCGCGTGGCACCTGCTGCAGACGCTCAAGCCGACGGTGCCGGTCAAGCGGATGGTCTTCCACGAGATCACCCCGCAGGCGATCCGCCGCGCGGTCGACAACCCCCGCGAGATCAACGAGAACCTGGTCAACGCGCAGGAGACCCGGCGCATCCTGGACCGGCTCTACGGCTACGAGGTCTCCCCCGTGCTGTGGAAGAAGGTCATGCCGAAGCTTTCGGCCGGCCGGGTGCAGAGCGTTGCCACCCGCGTGCTGGTGGAGCGGGAGCGGGCCCGGATGCGGTTCCGCTCGGCGGAGTACTGGAACATCGAGGGTGTCTTCGGGGCCACCGTCGCCCGCGCCGCCGGGGTGAGCGGGGTGGAACGCACGCCGCTGCCGGCGACCCTGGTCGCCCTGGACGGCGCCCGGATCGCGACCGGCCGGGACTTCTCCCCCATCGGCGAGCTGACCACGGCCGGCGTCACCCGGCTGGACGAGTCGGGCGCCCAGGCGCTCGCCGAACGTCTCGCCGACGCCGCGTTCGCCGTGCGCTCGGTGGAGACCAAGCCGTACCGCCGCTCGCCGTACCCGCCGTTCATGACCTCGACGCTGCAGCAGGAGGCCGGGCGCAAGCTGCGCTACTCCAGCCAGCGCACGATGCAGATCGCGCAGCGGCTGTACGAGAACGGCTACATCACCTACATGCGTACCGACTCGACGAACCTGTCCGAGACCGCGCTGACCGCGGCCCGCGCGCAGGCCGAGACGCTCTACGGCGCCGAGTACGTCCCGGCGCAGCCCCGGACCTACACCAAGAAGGTCAAGAACGCGCAGGAGGCGCACGAGGCGATCCGACCCGCGGGAGATCATTTCCGCACCCCGGGGGACGTGCGCGGCGAGCTGGATGCCGACTCCTACCGCCTGTACGAACTGATCTGGCAGCGCACGGTCGCCAGCCAGATGGCCGATGCCCGCGGCACCTCCGCCACGATCCGCCTCGGCGCGACGTCCTCGACCGGCGAGAACGCCGAGTTCTCCGCATCTGGCAAGGTCATCACCTTCCCCGGTTTCCTGCGCGCCTACGTCGAGGGCGCCGACGACCCGGACGCCGAGCTCGAGGACCGCGAACGGCGTCTGCCGGACGTCCGGCAGGGCGACGCGCTCACCGTCCGGTCACTGACCCCGCGCGGGCACGCCACCAGCCCGCCGGCCCGGTTCACCGAGGCCAGTCTGGTCAAGACGCTCGAGGAGCTCGGCATCGGCCGGCCGTCCACCTACGCCTCGATCATCGGCACCATCCAGGACCGCGGCTACGTGTGGAAGAAGGGCTCGGCGCTGGTCCCGAGCTTTGTCGCGTTCGCCGTCGTCGGCCTGCTCGAGGATCACTTCGGCCGGCTGGTCGACTACCGCTTCACCGCGACCATGGAGGACGATCTCGACGAGATCGCCGCCGGCACCGCCGCGTCCACCGACTGGCTCACCCGGTTCTACTTCGGCAACGGCTCCGCCGCCGACACCGCTGCCGACGCGGGTCTCAAGACGCTGGTCAGTGAACGGCTCGGCGAGATCGACGCGCGCGAGGTGAACTCGATCCCGCTCGGCCCGGCCGAGGACGGCGCGACCGTGGTCGTCCGGGTCGGGCGGTACGGCCCCTACGTGCAGCATGGCGAGGGCCGCGCCAGCGTCCCGGAAGATCTTGCCCCCGATGAGCTCACCGTCGCGCACGCGCTTGAACTGCTGGCCGCACCCAGTGGTGACCGGGTGCTCGGCACCGATGCGGCCACCGGCGCGACCATCACCGCCAAGGCCGGCCGCTTCGGCCCCTACGTCACCACCGACACCGATCCGCCGCGCACGTCCAGCCTGCTGCGCACCATGTCGCTGGAAACACTGACCCTCGAGGACGCGATCCGGCTGCTGTCCCTGCCGCGCAGCCTCGGCCCCGCCGAGGACGGCGAGGAGATCACCGCCCAGAACGGCCGGTACGGCCCCTACGTCAAAAAGGGCACGGAAAGCCGTTCGCTCGAGTCCGAGGAGCAGCTGTTCACCGTCACCCTGGACGAGGCGCTGGCACTGCTCGCGCAGCCCAAGGCCCGTGGACGCCGCCAGGCCGCGGCAACACCGCCGCTGCGTGAGCTCGGCGCCGACCCGGCCAGCGGCAAGCCGATGGTCGTGCGGGAAGGGCGGTTCGGTCCGTACGTGACCGACGGGGAGACCAACGCGAGCCTGCGCAAGGGTGACGCCGTCGAGACGATCACCGATGCCCGGGCCGCCGAACTGCTGGCCGACCGCCGGGCCCGCGGTCCGGCCACCCCCCGGCGCACCACCCGCACCACCACGAAGTCCGCCGGCACCGCCAAGACCGGCACCGCCAAGACCGGCACCGCGAAAACCGGCACCGCGAAGGCCAGGGCGACGAAGACGACCACTGCCAAGGCCGCGAAGAGCGACCCTGCCACGGGCGACGAGGACGGGTCCGCCTCGGCGCAGACCGGAGCCACCAAGGCCAGCACGAAGGCCGGCACGAAGGCCGGCACGAAGAAGACAACCGCGGCGAGGACGGGCACCGCGAAGTCGGCCGCCGCGAAGACCGGTGCGGCGAAGACGGGAACGGCGCGCGCCCGCAAGGCCGCCGATGCCGGGGCAGCCGACGCGGGGCCCGCGGCCAGCGGTGGTGACGATGGGGGCGGCGCGCCGGAGGCGGTCGCCGGTGACATCCGTCAGGACCGCTGATGGCCCCGCCGATCGGCCGGTTCCGGGGATCGGCCGACCCGGCGGACGCCGAGTCGGCCGATCCCCCGCCTGCCGACCCGGCCGGTCAGCCCGGACCGGCGAACCCGGCCGGTGGCCGGGCGCCCCGGTGGCACCGGGTGCGGTTGTGGACGGGGCGCACACCCAACCGGCATCCGGTCACCACGGTGCCGAGTCCGCCGCCGCGCCAGGGTGGTGACGACAGCGACATTCTCGCGGTGCTGCGCATCCCGGCGTTTCGCCGGATGTGGATCCAGCTCAGTCTCTCCAGCCTCGGTGACTGGATGGGTCTGCTCGCGACCACCGCGCTCGTCACCCGGCTGCAGGACAGCTTCTCCGGGCAGGCCTACGCGGTCGGCTCGCTGCTGATCGTCCGCCTGATGCCGGCGGTCGTTCTCGGGCCGCTGGCCGGCGCGATCGCCGACCGGCTCGACCGGCGCCTCACGATGGTCGTCACCGACGTGATCCGGTTCGGCCTGTTCGCGTCCATTCCGCTCATCGGCACGCTCGAGTGGCTGCTCATCGCCTCGTTCCTGGTGGAGGCGGTGACCCTGGTCTGGGCCCCGGCCAAGGACGCGAGCGTGCCGCACCTGGTGCCACGCGAGCGGCTCGCCGCCGCGAACACGCTCAGCCTGATCATGACGTACGGCACGGCTCCCCTGGCCGCCGCGATCTTCACCCTGCTGGCGACGATCTCCCGGATGCTCGGCCCGAGCGTGTCGTTCTTCCGCGACTCGTCCGTCGATCTTGCGTTGTACTTCAACGCCGCGACGTTCCTCGGCTCGGCCATCGTGATCTGGGGACTGCGCGGAATCGGCCGGGTGGAACGGCCCGAGACGTCCGGTGCCGAAGCCGGCTTCCTCGCCTCGATCACCGAAGGTTGGCGGTTCGTCGGCCACGACCGGCTGGTCCGCGGTCTGGTGGTCGGCATCCTCGGCGGGTTCGCCGGTGCCGGCTGCGTGATCGCACTGGGTCGGCTGTATGTCGAGATCCTCGGTGGCGGTGACTCGGCGTACGGCGTGCTGTTCGGCGCCGTTTTCATCGGCCTGGCCAGCGGGATGGCCGCCGGTCCGAAACTCCTCGGTGACTACAGCCGGACCAGGCTGTTCGGGGTGTGCGTGACCGGCGCCGGGATCACCCTGATCGTCGTCGCGGTCATCCCGAACCTGGTGATCGCCTGCATCCTGGTCGTCGCGGTCGGCGCCTTCGCCGGGGTCGCCTGGGTCACCGGCTACACGCTGTTGCAGGCAGAGGTCTCCGACGAGCTCCGTGGTCGGACGTTCGCGCTGGTCCAGTCGCTGGTACGGATCGATCTGCTGCTGGTGCTCGCCGCCGCGCCCGCCCTGGTCGGGCTGATCGGTTCGCACGGCATCCACCTGTTCGGCAAAATCACTGTACGTGCGGACGGCGTCACCGTCGTACTGCTCTGCGGCGGTCTGCTCGCCGTGGCCGTCGGCCTGTTCGCCTACCGACAGATGGACGACCGGGTCGGTGTGGCCGTCTGGCCCGAGCTGTGGGCCGCGCTGCGGGGGCGCCGGCCGGCACCCGCGCGGCCCCGTCACGGTGGGCTGTTCATCTCCGTGGAGGGCATCGAGGGCGCCGGACGGTCCACCCAGATCAGACTGCTGCGCTCGTGGCTGGCCGAGCACGGCCGGGAGGTCGTCGCGACCACCGGCACCGGCGCCACCGAGACCGGCGCAAGCCTGCGGGCCCTGCTGTTCGACCCGGCCCGGCGCCTGCACGCCCGCACCGAGGCGTTGCTGACGGCCGCCGACCGCGCCGAGCAGGTCGCCCGGGTCATCGAACCGGCGCTGGCGCGC
The DNA here is from genome assembly GCF_023716925.1 of Frankia sp. R82. Taxonomy (GTDB): domain Bacteria; phylum Actinomycetota; class Actinomycetes; order Frankiales; family Frankiaceae; genus Frankia. The sequence continues at coordinate 59,668 of NZ_JAMQQG010000004.1, read as the reverse complement.
GGCGCGGTGGTCGTCACCGACCAGTACGTCGATGCCTCGATCGCCTTCGCCGATCCGGCCCGCGGCGTCGAGTCCGACGAGCTGGCCCTGCTGGCCCAATGGGCGACCCAGGCCCTCGTCCCCGATCTGACGGTTTTGCTGGACCTGCCGGCCGACGTCGCCCAGGCCCGCGACCCCGCCCTGGCCGCGCATCCCGGTCCCCACCCCGTCGTTCCCCGCCAGGGCAGGCCCGACCGCGCCGGCCCGGATGACACCGGCCCGGAGGACACGGGACCCGGCGAAATCGGAGCGGGCGACACCGGAATCGACGACACCGGCGGTGACACCATTCGTGCCGACCAGCGTGGGACGGACACCGTCGGGCCCGGCGCGGTGAGCCCGGAGATCCTGGCGCACCACCAGCGGGTCCGGGAGGGCCTGCGTCGACGGGCTCGGCAGGCCTCCTCGCGCTATCTGGTCGTTGACGCGAACCGCCCGGTCGAGGAGATCCACGCCGAGATCCGGGCGGCGGTGTCCCGCCGGCTCGTCCGCGAGGCCGTGTCCGTCCCGGCCTGACCGGCGGAGCATGATGGTGTGGTGAGCGTCTGGGACGCCCTGGTGGGCCAGGATTCCGTGGTCGCCACTCTGCGTGCGGCGGCGGACGCCGCAACCCTTGTGCTGGCTCCGACGTCTTTACTGATGGACGGCGCCGCCGAGGCGGACGTGGTGCCGGACCCCACCGGTCCGGGGCCTGGCACCGGGTCCGCTGCGCCCAGCCCCGCTGCCGGCGCGTCGGCAGGGCCCTCCCGGTCGGGGATGACGCATTCGTGGTTGTTCACCGGGCCGCCGGGGGTCGGGCGGGAGCAGGCCGCGCGGGCGTTCGCGGCGAGCCTGACCTGCGAGCGGCAGCCACCCGGCTGCGGCGAATGCGTCGGCTGCCACACGGTGCTGACCGATACTGCCACCGACCTGCGGACCGTCACCCCGGAGGGGTTCTCCCTGGGGGTGAAGGACATCCGGGCGCTGGTGCGGGATGCCGCGAGCGCACCGACCGCCGGACGCTGGCGCATCCTGCTGCTCACCGACGCCGACCGGCTCACCGAGGCAGCGGCGAACGCACTGCTCAAGGCGTTGGAGGAACCGGCGGAACGGGCGGTGTTCCTGCTGTGCGCACCGTCGGTGGAGGATGTTCTGCCCACGATCCGGTCCCGGTGCCGGACGGTCGCACTGCGGCTGCCCGCAGCCGCCGACGTGCGCGCCATGCTGATCCGCGAGGGCGTCGACGAGCGGTCCGCGGACGTGGCTGCCCGGGCGTCCCAGGGGCATCTGGATCTGGCCCGCAGACTGGCCGGCGACGAGGCCGCCCGGGCCCACCGGGAGGCGGTGCTGCGTATTCCCGCCCGCCTGGGCCGGGTCGGGGCGTGCCTGGCCGCGGCCGCGGACCTGGTCGAGGCCGCGAACGCCGATGCCGAGGCGGCCAACTCGGCGCGGGACGAGGTCGAGACGGAGGCGCTCAAGACCGCGCTCGGTGTCGGTGCCACCGCGGTCGGGGGCAGATCCCGCTCGGCGAAGGCGTCGAAGGCCGGGGCGAAGGGTCGCACCATGGTCGTGCGCGGCGCCGCGGGAGCGCTCAAGGAACTTGAGCGTAACCAGAAGAGCCGCGGGCGACGCACTGTACTCGACACCCTGGACCGGGCCCTGGTCGATCTTGCCGGGCTGTACCGCGACGTGCTCGCCGAGCAGCTCGGCGCGACCGTCGAGTCGATCCATCCCGACCACGCCGCCGAGGCCGCCCGGCTGGCCGCCGCCGCCACGCCCGAGCAGACCCTGCGTCGGCTCGAGGCGGTCCTGGCCACCCGCACGGCACTCGCCGACAACCCCGGGCTCGTCCCGCTGCTCGCCGTCGAGTCGCTCACCCTGGCGCTGCGCGACGCCTGAGGAAAGCCGGCCGCCGGCGGCCGGACCGGCTGGCGGCCGGAACCACTGGCGGCTGCCGCGAACCGGCAGCTGGCACGAAGGATCAGGCCTATTGTGATCGGATGGCCGGCCCCGCGAACATCCCGCGTGGAGGTGACGGCGGATGCCGATGATGTGCGCCGTGGCGTTCTCCCCACGCGGGAAGCTCTACTACGCCGATCCCGGCAGTCTCACGCCGCACGTCGGTGAGCGGGTCCTGATGCCCACCGATGACGGTCCCGAGGTCGCCATCTGTGTGTGGGCCGCCCAGTGGGTGTCGGAGGACGTCGGCGAGCTGCCGGTGCTGGCGGGCCTGGCCGGCCAGGACGAGCTGCGCCGGGCGGAGCTGTCCCGACGCAGACGGGCCCGGGCCCGGGTGGCCGCCCGCCGCCTCGCCCGCGAACACGACCTGCCGATGAAGATCGTCGGGGTGGATCACGTCCCGGAGACCGGCGGCTACACGATCTATTTCACCGCGGAGGGCCGAGTGGACTTCCGCATGGTGGTCCGCGACCTGAACCGGACGCTCGGGGCCCGGGTGCGGCTGCAGCAGCTGTCCGCCCGCGACAGCGCACGGCTTCAGGGTGGCATCGGTTCGTGCGGGCGTGACCTGTGCTGCGCGACCTTTCTGACCGATTTCGAACCGGTGAGCCTACGCCTGGCGAGGGATCAGAACCTCGCGCTCAACCCCATGCGTATCACCGGCGCCTGCGGTCGGCTGATGTGCTGCCTGCGCTACGAGCATCCGCTGTACGAGGAGTTCACCCGGGCGGTACCCGCCGTCGGCGCGCGGGCCTGCACGCCGAGCGGTGCGGGCCGGGTAGTGCGCCACGACGTGCCCCGCGAACAGGTGGTGGTCGCTCTGGACGAGGGCGGCCGGGTCGCCTGCGAACGGGCGGCGGTCTGCCCGTCCCGGCAGGCCCATGAGGCCGCCCATCCACCGCCCGGACCGCTCGCCGCGCCGCAGGCCGCACCACCCGCCGGACCGATGCAACCCGATCACGGGTCGAAGCGGTAGCCCATCCCGCGCAGGGTGGTGACCAGCCGACGCTGCGGCGGACGTCCCTCCACCTTGGTGCGGACCCGGCGGACATGCTCGGTGACGGTCGCCGGATCCTGGAACCGGGTTCCCCAGACCTGCTCGAGCAGCTCCTCGCGGCTGAACACCCGCCGCGGATGGCGGGCGAGGAAGGCCAGCAGCTCGTACTCACGGGCGGTCAGATCGATCCGCTCACCGGCGACGGCGACCTCACGGGCCCGCAGATCGATCGACACGTCCCCGTAGATGAGCGGATCGTTGCCGTCACCGGCCCGCTGCGGCGGCGGCTCGGTCGGCCGGCGACGCAGCCGTGCCCGGACCCGGGCGACCAGCTCCCGCAGCGAGTACGGCTTCACCACGTAGTCGTCCGCGCCGAGCTCGAGGCCGACCACCCGGTCGACCTCCTCAGCGCGCCCGGTGAGCATGATCACCGGAACCTCGCTGGTCTGGCGCAGGCGGCTGAGCACCGCGAAGCCGTCCATCCGTGGCATCGCGACGTCCAGCACGACGAGATCGATCTCCGTGGTCTGGAACAGCCGGAGGGCGGCCTCACCGTCCGCCGCCTCCAGCACGCGATAGCCGAATCTCTCCAGGCTGCGCGCGAGCGCCACCCGCGATGCCTCATCATCTTCGGCGACGAGAAGAGAGGCTCCTCGCGTCGTCGCTGCAGGCGCAGCGTCCCCAGCCCCGGTCATGGAGCGAAACCCTACGCATCCTCTCCGGAACCACTGCGACCGGGGTGGGGATTTGCACCGTTCGACAGTCCAGAGGTGCGAATTTGTAACATCTAGCTCATAGATCCGGGACTCTTCGCTAGAGAACGGCCACCTTCGGCCACGAACATGACGCTGCGTGCACGACAGCTTCGCACCGTTTCCGCATCGCGGCGGCACACCGCCGCCCGCGTCCCGACCACGAACCCGCGGCGCCCGCGAACTCTCGACCACCGTCGACGCCGACGCCGACGCCGAACCATCGACCCCTCCGCGGCCGACCGGCCGCGCGGTCTGGCATACTCGAGCACGGTCAGCGCTTCCTGACCGTTCGCCGGAGTAGCTCAGTGGCAGAGCAATCGCCTCGTAAGCGATAGGTCGCGGGTTCAATCCCCGCCTCCGGCTCACACCCCGTCATACCAGGGGCTTCCTGCGTCGGTTACCGGCCGCGTCGGTAGGTCACCATTTGTGGTCCGGTCACCTGGTCACCTGGCGGTGTGGCCGGAGCCTGGTCGCAGGCCGCGACGTTCGCTGTCAGCCACATGATCGGCCGCAACTCTTCGCGCCCCCCGCCCCGAAGTCCCGGCGGCCCCGCCCGCTTCGCGGGTCACCGTGGACCTGCCGACCAACAGCGCGTGTCTCGCGTCGGCCGCCCATCCGCACATGACATACCGTAGCCATCCGAACGTCCGACGTGTCCCTCGTCGCTCGCCGTCGCCGACCTGGCGCTTCGGCGGCGAACCCGCGCCACGACCGTGACCGGCGACGGTGGCCCGGTCGCCGTTCTCCCCACCGGGACGAAACGCCCGCCGCATCCGGCAGAGCGACCAGCGCCAGCGACGCAGACAACCGACACAACCGATAGGGCGCAACCGCGACGGAACCACCCTAAGCAAGCGGGCGGCATCCAGAAGTATCTCTCGGGTGGACTGGAGAAGATCCTTCCGGCAGCGACACCACCCCCGTCACACCCCGCAACCACTCCCAGGGCAGGATCCGCCTACCCGGGTCGCCGCGGCGGGCAGAACGACACCGATGACACCACGGCGACCCAGACAGCCCTCGCCCATCCGCCCATCGGATAAAGGGCACACAATGTGGCTACGTCGGGTGACAAGCCAGGCCGAGAAGCGCACGGCCCACCCAGGTCGAGTGAGGCCCAAGACGGCGCCGGCACCCGAAGGGCACCGGGGCCCGAGGGAACGCCTCCTCAGGCGGCCGGCCGGGTGGGCGGGCGGGTGAGGAGGCGTCGCCGAGCCTGGGCGCCGCTCACGCGGACTTCGGCTCGGCCCCCTGGTCGTGCGAGCCGGCTGCCTCGGACTCACGCAGCCGCGTGATCGACAGCAGGATCTCCTTCTCCGCGTCGCCCCGGTCCACCCAGGACGCGCCTTCGACCGACTTGCCGGGCTCCAGGTCCTTGTAGACCTCGAAGAAATGCTGGATCTCCAGCCGGTCGAACTCCGGCAGGTCACGCAGATCGCGCAGGTGCTCCTGCCGGACGTCACCGACCGGCACGCACAGGACCTTGTCGTCCGGGCCCTTCTCGTCGGTCATCTCGAACATGCCGATGGTCCGACACCGCACCAGGCAGCCCGGAAAGGTCGGCTCCTCCAGCAGGACGAGCGCGTCCAACGGGTCGCCGTCCCGCCCGAGCGTCCCCTCGATGAAGCCGTAGTCCGAGGGGTAGTGGGTGGAGGTGAACAGCATCCGGTCCAGCCGGATCCGCCCGGTGTGGTGATCCATCTCGTACTTGTTGCGCTGCCCCTTGGGGATCTCGATGGTCACATCGAACTCGAGGTCCACTCCGCTCCCTGTCTCCTTCATGATCGGGCACGTCCGGACCGTTCCGGACGGCTGACGCGTGTGCACTGCCTGACGTGCGCCGGCCCACGGCGACTGCCGGGCAGCCGGTCGACACCGGTCGGGCATCGCGGACGATGACCGCAGCCCACCCAGTGTCCCGGAAGCCACCGCCAACCCGAACCACGCGGTCGGCATCACCACAGCCGCACCGCTGGTTCATCGGTCCACCGTCATGGTGCGGGCACACGCCGACACCGACGCCGGTGAGGACGGCGAGCGGACGCGTGCCGCAGGCCGGTGCATCGGGCACCCGCCAACGACCCGCTCAGGGGGGCGGGCTACCGCCTCACCCCATACGGTGACCTCGCGCCATACGGTGACACAGTGGCCCGGCATCCGCCACCGCGGGCGCCGGGGCGCACATCGGCCGCTGCGGGTCCGGCCCGGACGCACCCGGGCAGGTGACGTACCGCCCACCCTCCCGGGCAGTGGGTGGGTCGCGTCCGGGATCGGTTGCGTAGTGTTCACGATGTGACGTCAGCCGCGTCCGTCGCCCGGGTCGGGAGCCTTACCGCGATCGCCGGAGCCCTGCTCGCCGGCTCGCTGAGCGCCGCTCCCACCGCTGGTTCCGCCGTGCCTCCCGGGGCCGGGCCGAACCGTCCCGGCGTCGCCGTTCTCGCCGGCCTCGATCCGGCCGCGGCAGGCGCCAGCCCCGCGGTCGTCGCCGCCCGCCTCGGTCCGAGCCTGAGCGACCCGCTGCTGGCCGGACCGGCCGCCTACGTCGTGGACGCGCTGACCGGTCAGGTGCTGCTCGACGTCCGCGGCCAGGTGCCGACCATGCCGGCGTCCACCCTCAAGATGGCGGTGGCCACCGCCGCGCTCGCCACCTTCGGCGACACCCGGCTGCGGACATCCGTGTCCTACAGCCCGCCGGCCGGCGGTGCCCCGACGGCGCCGGGCGGCACGCTGTGGCTGGTCGGCGGTGGCGATCCGACGCTGACGGCGGCACCGGCGATCGGCCCCGACGTCTACCCGGTGCCCGCGCGCCTCGGCGATCTCGTCGCGCAGGTCCGGGCGGCGGGCATCACCTCCGTGGCCCGGGTGGTCGGGGACGCCTCGCTGTTCACCGGCCCGGACCGGGCCCCCGGATGGCGCGACAACTACGTGACCGACGGGGACGTGGAGCCGGTGTCGGCGCTCACCGTGGACGCCGGCCGCGCGGCGCCCGGGGCGACCGGACCGCGTTCCCCGCTGCCCGCCGCCACGGCGACGGCGGCGTTCGCGGGGGCTTTGGCCGGCGCGGGCATCCAGGTCGGTGCCGTGGGCCTGGGTCCCGCCGAGCCGTCCGCACGCCGGGTCGCCGCGGTGGACAGTCCGCCGGTGCGGCTGCTCGTCGAGAAGATGCTCGCCGAGTCGGACAACGATCTGGCAGAAAGCCTCGGGCGGCTGCTCGCCCGCCACCGGGGCCAGCCGGCATCGTTCGACGGGGCCACCCGGGCCGTCACCGACACGCTCACCGAGCTGGGCACGTCCACCGCCGGAATGTCCATCTCCGATGTCAGCGGCCTGTCGACGAACGACCGGGTCCCGCCGGCCACCCTCGTCGCGCTGTTGCGGTCGGCCGCGCGGACCGCGGACCGTCCGGCGTTGCGCTCCCTGCTGACCGGCCTGCCCGTCGCCGGGTTCTCCGGCACCCTGGCCGACCGGTACGGCACCCGCGAGAGCGCGGCCGGCGCGGGCCAGGTCCGGGCCAAGACCGGTACCCTGCGCAACGTCACCGGCATCGCCGGCCAGGTCGTCGACGCCGACGGCCGGCTGCTGCTGTTCGCCTTCCTGTCGCCGGCCGAGGAGGCCGGCACGACCAAGGCCGCGCTCGACCGGGTCACCTCGGCGCTGGCCGGCTGTGGCTGTCGCCCCGCACCGAGCGCCGTCAGCAACCCGCCGGGTCGCTAGGCGCCGGCCGGATCGCCCCGCCCGGGACGAGTGACGTTTGGCCGCCGGAGCCGTTGCGGCGCCGGACTTCGGGCGCCGGACTGACCCGACGCGGCGGCAGAGTACGGGCCGGCCCGGTACGCTCGGATTCGTGGATGCCGACCTGGTCGACTGGGAACTCGCCGTGACGACGGCGAAGAAGCTGGTCCGCCCCGGCCCCCAGATCACCCGGGAACAGGCCGCCGACGTCGTCGCCGAGCTACGGCGGTTGGCCGTCGAGGCCGAGCGGCACGTCGAGGACTACACCCATCTGTCCCCGGCCGGCAGGCCCACCCCGATCAACGTCGTCGACCGGCCCGAATGGGTCCGGTCCAACGTCGCCGGTCTGCGGGTGCTCACCACACCGCTGCTGGCCAAGCTGTCCGACCAGGAGCGCGGCCGGTTCTCCGCCGCGGTCGGCCGTCGGGTCACCGGCGTCCAGCTGGGCACCGCGCTGGCGTATCTGGCCGGCAAGGTGCTCGGCCAGTTCGAGGTTTTCCTTCCCCCGGAGGAGTACCTGACCGGTGCGCCCGAAGGCGCCGGCGGCTCGGCTGCGGCCACCGGTCGACTCAGCCTGGTCGCGCCGAACATCGCCCACGCCGAGGCGACGATGGGCGTCGTCCCGCGGGACTTCCGGATGTGGGTGTGCCTGCATGAGCAGACCCACCGCAGCCAGTTCACCGCGGTGCCCTGGCTGCGAGGCCATCTGGAGTCCGAGATCTCCGCGTTCGTCCAGGCCACGGACCTCGATCCGGACGTGCTGGCCGACCGGGTGCGTTCGGCCGTGACAGCCGTGCGCGGCGCCGTGTTCGACCGCGGACCGGACAGCCCCAGCGTGGTCGAGGCCCTGCAGACGCCGGCCCAGCGGGCCGTGCTCGACCGGCTTCAGGCCCTGATGACCCTGCTCGAGGGCCACGCCGACCAGGTGATGGACGCGGTGGGCCCGCGGGTGGTGCCGACCGTGGCCGACATCCGATCCAAGTTCGAGGGCCGTCGGGACGGCGGTTCCCCGATCGACCGGTTCGTCCGCCGGCTACTCGGTCTCGACCTCAAGATGCAGCAGTACCGCCAGGGTGGCGCCTTCGTGCGGGCCGTCGTCTCGGAGGCCGGGGTCGGTGGCTTCAACGTCGTCTGGGAATCCCCGACCACCCTGCCGACCCGGGCGGAGCTCACCGATCCGACCGCCTGGATGCAACGCGTTCTGGGCAGCCGCCCGTCCATCTCGGCGTGAGTCGGCCGGTCCGCGTGCACGCCGATGGCTGTACCGGCCGGCCACGGTCATGACCTCTGCCCTCGCCGGCGGCGACCATCCGGGCCCGATACCCACGGTGGCATCGGCAGGATCACCGTCGGCATCGGCGTCCCCGGCAACACCACCGCCCGCGACCACGCCGGAGAGCGCCCCGCCGTCGGGAGCCGCCCCACCATCGCCGCCCGGCACGACCTCGGCGCCGCGCCGCGCCGGGGCCCGGGAGCCGGGGTTTCGGGCCAGTCGGGCACCCGATCCGGCCGTCGCCGCGGTACGGCTGGCCGTACGCACCGCCATCGCCGACCTTGAACCGGGCGCGCTGGTGCTGGCCGCCTGCTCCGGTGGCCCCGACTCATGGGCACTGACGGCGGCGCTGGCGTTCGTCGCGCCACGCCGGGCCCTGCGCGCCGGATTCCTGATCGTGGACCACGGCTGGGATGTCGCATCCGCGACCCGGGCCGAGCAGGTTGCCGCACGAGGGCGTGAGCTGGGGCTTCACCCGGCCGAGGTGCTCACCGTACGCACCACGCGCTCCGAGGGAGCAGCCCGCGACGCCCGGCGGGCGGCGCTGCTGGAGGCGGCCGAACGGCTCGGTGCCAGCGCCGTCCTGCTCGGACACACCCTCGACGACCAGGCCGAAACGGTCCTGCTGCGGCTGGCTCGCGGATCGGGTGCCCGCTCGCTCGGGGGCATGCGACCGCGTCTGGGTCTGCTGCGCCGCCCGCTGCTCGGCCTACGCCGGGCCGACACCCGGGCTGCCTGTGCGGCTCTGGGCCTCGCCGTCTGGGACGACCCCAGCAACGCCGAACGGACCTTCTCGCGGGCCCGGGTCCGGCACAGTGTGCTGCCCCTGCTGGAGGCCGAACTCGGCCCCGGCATCGCCGAGTCCCTCGCCCGCGGCGCCGACCTGCTGCGCGCCGACGCGGACGCCCTGGATTCCGCTGCCGCGGTGGACTACGCCACGATCGCCAGCCACGGCCTCGACGAGGACGACCTCGAGCCGGCCGGCCGGCCGCGCCGCGGTCAGGTCACCTTCGAGGTTGCCGCGCTGGCCGCGCTGCCCGCCGCGATCCGTGGTCGGGTACTGCGCCGTGCCGCCCTCGCGGTCGGGGCGTCGGCGTCCGCGCTGCGGGCCGAACACGTCTGGGCGGTGCAGGATCTCGTCACCCGCTGGCGTGGCCAGAAGCCGGTGCCGCTGCCCACCGGTGTGCTCGCCCGCCGCTGGGCCGACCGGATCACCCTGACCGGACCGGTGGTTCCGCCCGGCCCGGCCGGCCACCCCGCCGGCGCCATCCGGCTGGCGGGCCCGCACCCGCCGGCCGCCACCGAGTCACCGGGGGCCCGTGCGCTGTCGGGGGACCCTGAGCTGTCGGCGGACCCGCACCTGTCAGGGGACCAGGAGCCGGCATATCCGGAGGAGGACGATGCTGTGAGCCAGGCCGCGACGACGACCCCCGAGGCCGAACATCCCGGGGCCAATCAGCTCGAGAACGGTCATCCGGACATCGACGAGGTCCTGGTGTCCTCGTCCGAGATCGCCGCGAAGATCGCGGAGCTGGCGGCGCGGGTCGACGCCGACTACGCCGGTCGGGAGATCCTGCTCGTCGGCGTGCTCAAGGGCGCCGTGATGGTCATGGCCGACCTGTCCCGGGCCCTGCACGTCCCGTTGACCATGGATTTCATGGCGGTCTCGTCCTATGGTTCCTCCACGTCGTCCTCCGGCGTGGTGCGCATCCTCAAGGACCTGGACCGCTCTATCGAGGGCCGCGACGTCCTTGTCGTCGAGGACATCATCGACTCCGGGCTGACCCTGTCCTGGCTGCTCAAGAACCTGCGTTCCCGGGGCCCGGCGTCGCTGGAGGTCCTGGCGCTGTTCCGCAAGCCCGAGGCGATCACCGTCGACGTGGATGTGCGTTACGTCGGCTTCGACATTCCGAGCGCCTTCGTCGTCGGGTATGGCCTTGACTACTCCGAGTACTACCGGACACTGCCGTTTGTGGGCACCCTGACCGCGGCGGCCATCGAACGCGGCACGCCGACCTGACCGCACGGCCCGGCCGCGACGTCACCCGGAACCACCGTGGTGTCACCCGGAACAACCGGACCGTCACTCGGAACAGCGCAGGCCGCCGATCCGTTGGTCGGATGTGCGCGCGGTGAGACACGCGCACCGGCGGTGCCCTCGGCACAAGGGAATCCCGATCGAGGGCAGTACACACGTCAGGAGGGCGGAGCGCTCGTGTCCGGTGCTCCAGACAGATGACTCCAAGAAGAATCTTCCGCGGCTGGGTACCACTGCTGCTCCTGGTCCTGTTCGTGATCATCCTCACGACCGGTCTCCTGTCGGGCCCCAGTGAGTACGGCAAGCGTGACCTGAACTTCGTCCAGCAGCAGATCGACGATGGCCAGGTCACGAAGGCCAAGCTCCAGGACTCCAAACAGCTGATCCAGATCACCACGAAGGACGGCAAGAAGTACGAGTCGTCCTACGTCAGTGAGCAGGGCGTCCCCCTCGCCAATGAACTGCGCAACAAGAAGGTCACCTACGACGTCTCGGTGGACCGCGGGAACATCTTGGTCTCCCTCCTGCTGAACCTCCTGCCCGTCCTGCTGGTCGTCGTGCTGCTGTTCTTCTTCATGAACCAGATGCAGGGTGGCGGCAACCGGGTCATGAACTTCGGCAAGTCCAAGGCCAAACTGGTGAGCAAGGACACGCCGAAGACGACCTTCGCCGATGTCGCCGGGGCGGACGAGGCAATCGAGGAGCTCCAGGAGATCAAGGAGTTCCTCGAGAATCCGGGCAAGTTCCAGGCCATCGGCGCGAAGATCCCCAAGGGCGTCCTGCTCTACGGGCCGCCCGGTACCGGTAAGACGCTGCTCGCCCGGGCGGTTGCCGGCGAGGCTGGCGTGCCGTTCTACTCGATCTCCGGCTCCGACTTCGTCGAGATGTTCGTCGGTGTCGGCGCGAGCCGGGTGCGCGATCTGTTCGAGCAGGCCAAGGCCAACGCGCCGGCGATCATCTTCGTCGACGAGATCGACGCCGTCGGCCGCCACCGCGGGGCGGGCCTTGGCGGCGGGCACGACGAACGCGAACAGACCCTCAACCAGCTACTCGTCGAGATGGACGGTTTCGACGTCAAGGGTGGGGTCATCCTCATCGCGGCGACGAACCGGCCGGACATCCTCGACCCGGCACTGCTGCGGCCCGGCCGTTTCGACCGGCAGATCGTCGTCGACCGGCCGGACCTGCTCGGCCGTGCGGCGATCCTGCGGGTACACGCCAAGGGCAAGCCCATCGGCCCGGACGCCGACATGACCGTCATCGCCCGGCGCACCCCCGGGTTCACCGGTGCGGATCTGGCCAACGTGCTGAACGAGGCGGCGCTGCTCGCCGCCCGGTCGAACCTGAAGTTCATCTCCTCGGCGCTGCTGGAGGAGTCGATCGACCGGGTGATGGCTGGCCCGGAGCGCAAGACCCGGGCGATGAGCGACAAGGAAAAGAAGCGCATCGCCTACCACGAGGGTGGGCACGCCCTGGTCGCGCACGCACTGCCGAACTCCGACCCGGTGCACAAGGTGACGATCCTGCCCCGCGGGCGGGCCCTCGGCTACACGATGCAGCTGCCGCTGGAGGACAAGTACCTCTCGACCCGGTCGGAGATGCTCGACCGGCTCGCCGTCCTGCTCGGTGGCCGTACGGCCGAGGAACTCGTCTTCCACGACCCCACCACCGGGGCCAGCGACGACATCGAGAAGGCCACCCAGATCTCCCGGGCCATGATCACCCAGTATGGAATGAGCGACAAGCTCGGGGCGATCAAGTTCGGCACGGAGAACAGCGAGGTGTTCCTCGGCAAGGAGGTCGGGCATCAGCGCGACTACTCCGAGGAGGTCGCCAGTGAGATCGACGTCGAGGTACGCCGGCTGATCGAATCCGCTCACGACGAGGCCTGGGAAATCCTGGTCACCTATCGCGACGTCCTCGACAACCTCGTGCTGCGCCTGATGGACATCGAGACCCTGAGCAAGGATCAGGTCGAGGAGATTTTTGCCACAGTGCAGAAACGCCCGGTGCGCGGCATCTACACCGGTGTCGGCCGGCGCATCCCCTCGGACCGTCCGCCGGTGCAGACCCCGGCTGAGCTGGGTCTCGTCCCCAGCCGCGTCGCGGACCTGGTCAAGGACCCTGGCCCTGGTAACGGGGCCGCCGGCAACGGGGCTAACGGCGTCCCCGGTGCGGGACCCGTCGGCGCTCCGGGGCATAGCGGTCCGGGCTACGGCGGCGGTGGCGAGCCGGGTTACGGCGGGAATGGCGGGCCAGGCGGCCACGGTTATCCCCAGGGCCCGGTCGGTCCGCCCTCCGGTGGTGAGGGAACCACCCCGGGCGGGCCGCCGCGGATCGCGAATCCCTGGGCTCCGCCAAGCTGGCCGAGCGACGACGAGAGGAGACGTCGTTGACGTCCGATCCCACCTCCACCAACGGGTTGGCCTCGGCTGACGGAGAGGTGCTCGACGCAGGCTCCATCAGCACGGCGGGCGCGGCCGACTCCGAAGGTGGTGACGCCGCAGAGCCGGGCGGTGTGCACGTGCGGGATCGGGGCCGCCCGCGTCAGATTCGGCCGTTCGACCACGATCGGGTGGCTCGGGCCGTGCGCGAGCTGCTCATCGGCATCGGCGAGGATCCGGACCGCGAGGGCCTGCGCAAGACGCCGGACCGCGTGGCCCGTGCCTACCGGGAGGCGGTGGAGGGCCTCGGTCGCGAACCGACCGAGGTGCTCACGACCGTGTTCGACGAGGGCCACGACGAGATGGTGCTCGTGCGCGACATCGACTTCTCTTCGTTGTGCGAACACCACCTGGTCGTGTTCTCGGGAAAGGCGCACGTCGCCTACATCCCGAACAACAGGGGCCAGATCACCGGCCTGTCGAAGCTGGCCCGCCTGGTCGACCTCTACGCCCGTCGTCCCCAGGTGCAGGAGCGGTTGACCTCGCAGGTCGCCGACGCTCTGGTCGACGTCCTCGAACCCCGCGGGGTCATGGTCGTCGTCGAGGCGGAGCACCTGTGCATGTCGATGCGTGGCGTGCGCAAGCCCGGGGCGACCACGGTCACCTCGGCCGTGCGTGGGCAGTTCCTCAGCACCGCCACCCGCAGTGAGGGCATGTCACTCATTCTGCGCGGCGGCGGCCGGCACTGAACTGTAAGGCCAACACCGACCCGTAAGGCCAACACTGACCCGTAAGGCCGGCACCGACTCTTAAGGCCGGCACTGACACCAGGCCGGCGGCGAGGGATCATTCCCCTGCCGCCGGCTTTGCTGTCCGGTCGCCCCGCCTCCGGCCGCCGTGGCGACGGCCGGCCGGCGGGTCACAGCCGGCAGGCCTGGATTCCGGAGACGAGGATGCCCCGGGCGCCGAGATCCCACAGGTTGTCCATCGTCCGGTTCACGTCGGCGCGCAGCACCATCGCCCGAACGGCGACCCAGTCCTCCCGCTGCAGCGGCGAGATCGTCGGTGACTCGTAGCCAGGCGTGATCTCGCAGGCCTTCTCCAGCACGGCGGTGGGCACGTCGTAGTCCATCATCACGTACCGCCGGGCGACCAGAACACCCTGCACCCGGCGCAGCAGCCGCTCATGGGCCGCCGACAGCGTCGCCCCCCGCTTGACGATGATGATCGCCTCAGAGCGCAGCACCGGTTCGCCCAGCAGCTCTAGCCCGGCGGCCCGCAGCGTGCGCCCGGTCTCCACCACATCGGCCACCGCATCGGCGACACCGAGGCGGACGGCCGTCTCCACCGCGCCGTCCAGCGTGACGATGGCCGCCGGGGTGATGCCCCGGCCGGCGAGATCGGCCCGAACCAGAGCCGGGAACGACGTGGCGATCCGTTTGCCCTGCAGATGGTCCGCATCCGGATAGGCGCCCGCGGGGGCGGCATAGCGGAAGGTCGCGTGCGCGTAGCCGAGCGGGAGCAGCTCCTCCGCGGCGGCGTTGCTGTCCAGCAGGAGGTCGCGGCCGGTGATACCGAGATCAAGTCGCCCGGACCCGACGTAGACGGCGATGTCACGCGGGCGCAGGAAGAAGAACTCGATGTCGTTCTCGGGGTCGAGGACCACGAGCTCCGCGGCCTCGCGCCGGGCCTCATAGCCGGCGTCCGCCAGGAGCTGACTGGAGGCCACGGACAGCGACCCCTTGTTAGGCACCGCAATACGAAGCATGGTCGCTACTCAGTGTCTGTACGAATGCACCGGGGGATGTTCACAGGTGGGAGTATACGTCGTCGAGGGAAAGACCCAGGGAAATCATCATCAGCTGACTCCAGTAGAGCAGCTGGGAGATCTCCTCGGCGGCCCGCTCCCGGCCTTCGTGCTCGGCTGCCATCCAGGCTTCCGCCGCCTCCTCAACCAGTTTCTTGCCGAGATGGTGAACACCTCGGTCGAGCGCGGCGACCGTGCCCGAGCCGGGCTCTCGCCGTTGCCATTTACCGGCAACCTCGACAAAGAGTTCGTCAAATGTTTTTCCGCGCGATGCGGGTGATGCGGGTGACGTTCCGGCGGCCGTCGCTGCGGTGGCGGCGACGGCCTGCGGCCCCGCGTCGGTGATATCCGGACGTGGCGCACTGCCGCCGGCCGCAGACCGGGCGACGGACGCGGACGGCGACGAGCCGGGCCGATCGGCAGGAACCATGACCGGCATGCTACCTGCGCCCGCCCGCGCCAATCTGCCTCGACGGGCCCGCAGCCGGCCCGAATGCTGTTGACTGGATGACTGTGTCCCCGCCCGCCCTTGTCGCCACGGACCTCGACGGAACGCTGATCCGCAGCGACGGGTCTGTCTCCGTGCGGACCCGCGCGGCGTTGCGGCGCGTGCGGCACCACGGCGCCACCGTCGTGTTCGTGACCGGGCGCCCGAGCCGGGTCATGGCCGACATCGCCACCCAGGCCGCGGTCGGGGGCCTGGCGATCTGCGCCAACGGCGCGCTGGTCTTCGATCTGGATGCGGGTGTCGCGGTCAGCCAGCGCCACCTGTCCGCCGGGACGGCGCTGCGCCTGGCGCACGGCATCCGGGCCGCGGTGCCCGATGCGTCGTTCGCGGTCGAAAGCAGCGCCCGGTTTGGCCGGGAGGCCGCCTTCGAGACGATGTGGCCGGACCCCGGGGAGCTGGTCCGCGCGTACCCCGAGCTGCTGGCGGCACTGCCGGCGACGAAGCTGCTGGTCCGCCGGGCGGGTGGGCTTCCCTTCACCGAGGTGTACGAGGCGGTTGTCGCCCTGGCCGGGACGGAGGCCGTGGTCACCACCTCCTGCGCGGATCTGTTGGAGATCGCTGGAGCAGGGGTGTCCAAGGCGGTGGCGCTCGCGGAGCTGGCCGCCCAGCGCGGGCTGTCCGCCCGGGATGTGATCGCCTTCGGCGACATGCCCAACGACCTGCCGATGTTCGCCTGGGCCGGGCATGCGGTGGCGGTGGCCAACGCCCATCCGGACGTGCTGGCCGCCGCGGACGAGGTCACCGCCTCCAACGACGCCGACGGCGTGGCCCTCATCCTGGAGCGGCTGTTCCCGGCGCCCGAGTGAGCTCGTCGGCGTAACGGCGCCGGTATCGGGCCAGAATCGGGCGCGGGTCCGGCTCGCCGATGGCCGCGTACTCGTCGAAGATTTTCTGGTATATCCGCAGCTGATCTGGATGGCTGTAGCCGGTCGCCTCCAGCGTCTCCACGACGACCAGACTTTCGCCCAGAATCGTGAAACCCTGTACGTGCGGATACTCCAGCTGTGCACTGCTCGGGACGATCCGTACGGTGACGTTCTCCAGCTCGGCGACCGCCGCAATCCTTTTGATCTGCGCAATCATGTACTCCGCCGGGGCGAACCGGTTACCCAGCACCGACTCCATCAGAATGAACTCGAACCGCCGTCCGGCGTCATAGAGCAGATTCTGTCGCAGGATGCGCTGGCTGACCTTCTCCGCGGTGCGCCGATTCCAGTCGCTCGCGTCACCACCAAGAGTCACCCGATGGTAACCATGTACCACCCGCCGGGCGTACTCGCTGATCTGGATCAGCCCGGGCAGCAGGATCGGCTCGAACTCGCGGATATGGGTGGCGGACCGTTCGGCGTCGAGCACCTCCTGCTGGTCGAGACCCACCCCCAGCCGCAGGGTCTCGTCCCGGCTCGGCGCGCCCCGGCGCCGCGACGTCGGGCTGCGCGGGCCACGCCGCACGCTGGTGGCCGCGAGCCGCTCGGCGAGATCGACGAGTCGGCGGGTCTCACCGGGGGCGATGTGCAGGTGCTGGGTGATCCGTTCCACGTCCTGCGGGCTGGGGCGGGCGAGACCATTTTCGATCTTGGAGACGGTGCTCTGGCTGAGGCCGACCGCTCGCGCCAGCGTCTGCCCGGTGAGGCCCTGCTCACGACGTAGCCGGGCGATCTCGGCACCCAGCTCGGCGGCGGCGTGCGCCGGCTCGGCTCCCACACCCCCGGCCTGCTCCTCAGCCTGCATGACCCTCTCCGACCTGTGTCCTGTGCCGGCGTCTCCGGGGCGGACCGCCCGGGGCTGCCCGACGGGATCACCGCCGGGCAGCCGGTCCGATCATCCCTGGGTGGGCAGCTTCGCGGCGGCGGCCAGGAACACCGCACGCGGAATCCGGACCAGTGCCTCGCCGGGCGGCACCGCACCGCTCGGTGTCGGCAGCTCGGAGGCCGCATAGCCCTGCACGAAGATGTCCTGGTCCTCGATGTCCTGGTCCTCGTCGTTCACATAGACGGTGGGGCAGTTCGCGCTGGCGCACGATGCGCCGGCGATCGGGACGAGCCGCATCGCTCCGGTCCTTTCCGCACGGCCGGCCCCGCCCCCGACGATCGGACCACGTCCAGGGCGAGACTCGGCGGTGGCGACAACAGATCGCCGCGCCGAGAATATTCCTCGGCTCACGGCATATTCTCGGATTTATCCAGGTTGGTTGGCACAGCAGTTACCTGGAGTCACCCAAGCGATCAGCCTGGCCGGCGCACGTCACCTCGCCGCTACAACTCCGGGCAGTGGGATTGCTACCTGACGTCGTTACGCCAGCTCGGGATCGCCACGCGGGCGGAACGGCGCAAAGGGTATCCGAGCGCCCAGGCGGCATCGCCAGTGGGGTTACCGAGAGTCACGTCGCCGCGGGCTCCTGCGCTACCGGGCCCGACGGTCTGCCACCACCGGCCGGCCTGGGCGGACCGGCCGCCCCGCCAACGATCCCGGAATTCTGCCGGAATATTTGAGAATTTGCTTGGCATTCCAATTCTGGTGGCAGATCATGAGGCCGGCAGGAAGGATCGTCCATGCGTATGCCGAGCCGCCTGAGGTCAACTGCCCTTCGCCGCCCGCAGGCCTGTCTCGACCGGTATCCCGGGGTCGCGCTGGAGCAGCGGATGACGCGTCTGCTCCAGGAGTTCCTGGCCGCCACTGTTCCGCGGGCCGGCCGGCCGGCCCGCATCGACCTGCGCGCCCCGGCGACCGACTGGTTCATCGACGCCTTCACCGCGGCGTCCCAGCTGCTCGTCGGGCACTGCCCACAGGACAGCCCGCATCCGTTCGCGGCGGCGGTGCACGAGGCCGAACGGCGCTGGGCGCTCCTGGATCGCTGGCACCGCGAGATCGACCCGGTCGTCCCCGGTCGGCACGTCAGCTGAGCGCCCCACCGGGCCGGGCACGATGCGGCGGCGGGTGCCGGCGTGTCGTCGGGCGGCGAGGGCCAGGATAGGCACATGGCGACACCCGTCCACCCCGATCCGCGCCCGTCCGGTGGGTCACCGGCGCACGAGATCGATGCCGAGTTCCTCGCGCTCCCACGGGGAGCGCTCACCGACGCCGCCCTGCAGGCCGCGGGGGACCTGGGCGTCACGCATGCGGACATCCGCATCGAACGGCTGCGGGAATCGGCGTTGTCCTTCCGGGACGCGTCCCTGGAGAGCCGGCACGAGGGCGCCACCGTCGGGCTCGCGGTGCGGGTCGTGCACGAGGGGGCCTGGGGCTTCGCCGCCGGGGTCGACCTCACCGTCGACGAGGCGGTGCGCCTGGCCCGGGAGGCCGTCGCGATGGCGACGGTCGCGGCGCCGCTGAACTCCGAGCCGGTGGAGCTCGCCGGGGAGTCGGTGTATCCGGACGCGACCTGGGTCTCGGCCTACACCGCCGACCCGTTCGCCGTGGACCCGACCGAACGGGTGGAGCGGGTGGGTGGGCTGTGCCGCACCCTGTACGCCGCGCCTGACGTCGACCACGTCGAGGGCCAGTTCGAGGCGGTGCTGGAGAACAAGTACTACGCCGACCTCGCCGGCACCTCCACGACCCAGCAGCGGGTCCGGGTGCTGTGCCAGATCGAGGCCACCCGGGTCGATCCCGGCGGCGGGTTCGAGTCGATGCGCACCATCGCCCCACCGGTCGGTCGAGGCTGGGAGTGGCTGGTCGCCGGGCCCGCGGCCGGCTGTTGGGACTGGGACGGCGAGATAGAGATCATCCCAGGGCTGCTGGCCGAGAAGGCGAAGGCGTCCTCGGTGGAGCCGGGGCCCTATGACCTGGTCATCGATCCGTCGAACCTGTGGCTGACGATTCACGAGTCCGTCGGGCATGCCACCGAGCTCGACCGGGCGCTCGGCTACGAGGCCGCCTACGCGGGCACCTCCTTCGCCACCCTCGACCAGCTCGGCACCCTGCGCTACGGCTCGCCGGCGATGACGGTCACCGGCGACCGCACCACCCCGCACGGCCTGGCCACCATCGGCTACGACGACGAGGGGGTGGCCACCCGGCGCTTCGACATCGTCCGCGCCGGCACCCTGGTCGGCTACCAGCTCGACCGGGCGATGGCCGCCCGCAACGCGGCGGTGCTCGGCGGTGCGGCGTCCAATGGCTGTGCCTTCGCCGACTCCGCCGGGCATGTGCCACTGCAGCGGATGGCGAACGTGTCGTTGCTGCCGGCACCCGGCGGCCCGGGCACCGAGGAACTGATCAGCCGGGTCGACCGGGGCATCTACATCGTCGGCGACAAGAGCTGGTCGATCGACATGCAGCGATACAACTTCCAGTTCACCGGCCAGCGTTTCTACGAGATCCGCTCCGGGCGGATCGTCGGCCAGCTGCGCGACGTGGCCTACCAGGCGACGACGACCGACTTCTGGGGCTCGCTGGAGGCCGTCGGCGGCCCGCAGACCTACCTGCTCGGCGGCGCGTTCAACTGCGGCAAGGGCCAGCCGGGCCAGGTCGCCGCGGTCAGCCACGGCTGCCCGTCGGCCCTGTTCCGCGGGGTCAACGTCCTCAACACCCGGCGGGAGGCCGGCCGATGAGTCATCCACCGACGCCGGCGCACGAGGTCGTCGAGCGGGCACTCGCGCTGTCGAAGGCCGATGCCTGCGTGGTGATCGCCACCGAGTCGAGCTCGGTGAACCTGCGCTGGGCGAACAACACCCTGACCACCAACGGGGCGAACCGGGACCGGTCGATCACGGTGGTCAGCGTCGTCGGGCGTTCGTTCGGCGTCCGCTCCGCCTCCACTCCGGCCGACTCCGACGGACTGGCCGAGCTGCTGCGGGCCGCCGAGGACGCCGCCCGCGCGGCCACGGACGCCGAGGACTACGCCGATCTGCTCGGCCCCGCGACCACCGCCGCGGGCCCGGGCATCAGCCCGGGGGCGGGTGGTTTCACCGAGCCCGCGGCCCGCACCGACTCGGCGGTGTTCGCCACCTTCGCCCGCGACCTCGCCGAGGCGTTCGGTCGCACCCGGGCGGCCGGCCAGCGCCTGTTCGGCTTCGCCGAGCACCGGATCACGACCACCTGGCTCGGCACATCCACCGGCCTGCGGCTGCGGCACAGCGAGCCGATCGGCAGCGTCGAGTGGAACGCCAAGAGCGCCGTTCCCGGTGGCTCGGTGTGGCATGGCCAGTCGACCCGCGACTTCACCGACGTCGACGTCGCCGCCACCCACGCGCAGCTCGCCTCCCGGCTGGTCTGGTGCGAGCGTCCGGTGGAGCTGCCCGCGGGCCGCTACGAGACGTTGCTGCCGCCGTCCGCGGTCGCCGACCTGATGGTCGGGCTGTACTGGGCGGCGGCCGGACGGGACGCGGCCGAGGGCCGCACCGTGTTCAGCCGGCCCGGCGGTGGGACGCGGCTCGGCGAGGCCATCGGGCCGGCCGGGCTGCGGTTGTCCAGCGACCCGGCCGATCCGGACCTCGCGACCACCCCGTTCGTGACCGCCACATCGTCGTCGGCGATGTCGAGCGTGTTCGACAACGGGCTCCCGCTCGGCCCCACCGACTGGATCCGCGACGGCGCGCTCACCGCGCTCGTCCAGACCCGCGCGTCCGCCCGGGCGGCCGACAGCCCTGTCACCCCGCTCATCGAGAACCTCACCCTGGACGGCGGGGGTACCACGTCGCTCGAGGAGATGATCGCCTCGACCCGCCGTGGTCTGCTGCTGACCAGCCTGTGGTACATCCGGGAGGTCGATCCCGAGCTGCTGCTGCTGACCGGCCTCACCCGGGACGGGGTCTACCTGGTGGAGAACGGCGAGGTCACCGGGGCGGTGAACAACTTCCGGTTCAACGAGTCACCGGTGGACCTGCTCGGGCGCACGGCGGAGATCGGCACGACCGTCCGCACCCTGCCCAGGGAATGGGCGGACTGGTTCACCCTGGCCCGAATGCCGCCGGTGCGGGTGGCGGACTTCAACATGAGCTCGGTCAGCCCGGCCAACTGACCTGCCCACCCGCTCGTCGACCGCTCCGCTGCCGAGCGGTCAGAGGTAGGCGCCGCGGCCGAACGGTTCGCCACCGGACTGCTGCTCCTGGGACTGGCCCGGCTGGGCCGCGCCCGCCCCGCTGGGCAACGCCCGGCGCCGCAGCTCCGCGAGCTGGGCCCGGTCGGCCACCTGCTGGGCGACGAGCATGCCGTGGAACAGGCCCTCCAGCCAGCCGACCAGCTGCGCCTGGGCGATACGCAGCTCCGCGTCGGACGGGACGACTCCGTCGTCGAACGGCAGCAGCAGCCGTTCGAGCTCGGCCCGCGGTGCCGGGGCCAGCGCCTCGGACAGCTCGCGGATCGAGCTGCGGTGGATCTCGCGCAGGCGCACCCGGCTGGCGTCGTCGAGGGGGGCCGCGCGCACCTCCTCCAACAACTGTTTGATCATGGTCCCGATGCGCATCACCTTGTCGGGCTGCGAGACCAGCTCGGACACCGGGGTGGCCTCCGACGCCGCGCCCAGCTCGTCCTGTTCCTCGTTCGGGGCCGCGGGGCCACCGCGGCGACCGGCGGCCGGCGGTACGGCCTCGTGCAGCGCCCCGTCGGGTCCGAGCACCACGACGCGGGGTTCCGGTTGATCCGTCATGCCATCTATCCTGCCCGCTGCGCGCCACCGGCGAGCGGCGGTCCCGCCGGACCCGGCCGGCGCCGTCCCGTCCGCGTCCCCGTCAGTATGGTCACGACGTCGGCATCGTCAGGATGACCTTGCCGACGTGGCCCAGGTCGGTGATGTGGCGATGTGCCTGCGCCACCTCGGTGAGCGGCAGCACCCGGTCGATCACCGGCCGGATCCGACCGCTGTCCACCGCCGGCCAGAGCTCGGCGCGCACCCCGGCGACGATCGCCGCCTTCTCGGCGTCCGGGCGGCCCCGCAGCGACGCGGCGTGCACCGCGGCCCGCTTGCCGAGCAGCACCGACAGGTTCAGCTCGCCCTTCACCCCACCTTGTAGGCCGATGACGACCAGTCGCCCACCGGTCGCCAACAGCGCCACGTTGCGGGACAGATATGCGGCGCCCATGTTGTCGAGGATCACGTCCGCGCCGTGCCCGTCGGTGGCCGCGTGGACGACCTCGACGAAGTCCTCGTCCCGGTAGGACACGGCGATGTGCGCCCCGAGCTCACGGACCCGGGCGAGCTTCGCGGGACTGCCGGCGGTGGTGGCTACCACCGACGCGGGACGCAGCGCGCGCACGGCCTGGATGGCGAACGTGCCGATGCCGGATGCCCCGCCGTGCACGCAGATCACCTCGCCGTCACGCAGCCCGGCGACCCCGAAGACGGTCGAGTACACGGTGGCGGCGACCTCGGGCAGGCCGGCCGCCTCGACCAGGCCCACCCCGGCCGGCACCGGCAGCACCTGGCCGGCCGGCACGTTCACCCGGGTGGCATACCCGCCACCGCTGAGCAGCGCGCAGACCTCACCGCCGACCTCGAGGCCACCGACCCCCGAGCCAAGCGCCGCGACCCGTCCCGAGCACTCCAGCCCGAGGATCTCCGACGCGCCGGGCGGCGGTGCGTAGAACCCCTGCCGCTGCAGCAGGTCGGCCCGGTTGACGGCCGTGGCAACGACGTCGATGGTGACCTCGCCCGGCCCCGGTGGGGGCGGGTCCGCCACCGTCGACACCGACATGACCTCGGGGCCGCCGAAGGCGGACATCGTTACAGCACGCATCCATCCACGCTACGACGCCGACCGACCACCCGTGGTCCGCGGCCCACCAGCGGTCCGGTTCTACCAGCGGTCCCAGTGCAGGACGGACTCGAGCGGCTCGCGGGCGGCGGGACGGAAGTCGGTACCGATCGTGTGAGCGACCGGCAGCAGCACCCCCTGACTGATCCCCGCCGGGATACCGAGCAGCTCGGCCACCTCGTCGGCATAGGCGAGATGCAGGGTCGTCCACGCGCTGCCCAGGCCCCGGGCACGCAGGGCCAGCATGAAGCTCCAGGCCGCCGGCAGCAGCGATCCCCAGAACCCCGCCTGCGACTCGGCCGGCACCGTGCGCACGTCACCGGCCAGACAGCCCAGCACGAGCACGGGCACCCGGTGCAGGTTCTCGGCGAGGTAGCGGGCGGAACCGTGGACCCGGTCCTGCACCACCCGCCGCTCGGGGCCGTAGGTGTCGTCGGACGCACCACCGGCATCGAGGTACGGCAGCGCCGACCGCCGGTAGAACTCGCCGATCTTCGCCCGCACGTCGGGATCGGTCACGACAATCCAGTGCCACCCCTGCGCGTTGGAGCCCGATGGCGCCTGCAGGGCGATCCGCAGGCACTCCCGGATGGTCTCCGGATCCACCGGGCGGTCGAGGTCGAGCCGCCTGCGCACGCTGCGCGTGGTGGTGAGCAGCTCATCCGGGGTCAGCTCTGGCGGCACTGTGACTCCTGGGCAGTCGGGAACTCGCCGCGCGGGTCCGCGGCACTCTGGGCGGGTCGCAGGCCGCTCAGACAGGTTCGGGCTCGGGCTCCGCGGGCGCGTCCGGCGCCGGTTCGGTGTACGGCGAGGGCTCGTGGGGGGCCGGGGGCAGATCGGGAGTGTCCGGCAGCAGGGGGCCCGGGTCGTCCGGGATCGGCAGGTCCGGGTCGAGCGGGGGCGGCGGCGGCGAGCCTGGCCGGTGCGGGTGGACGCCGGCGACCGTCACCCGGCGCGGGGCCACAGGACAGGTCGGCAGAAGCGGGCTGGACATAGCACCCGCTGTACCCGTGGGGCACGGCGACGGAAACATCGTCCCAGCATCGCATGGCGTCGCCGGTTCATCACCGCGACCCGGCAAACCCACACGGCGCCCGCCGGACCACCCCCGCGACAACCGACAGCAAACCGACGCAACACCGAACGGGCTACCCCAGGCCAATGACAACCATGCATGCACAACAGACGGCAATGTTTCCGGTCGACGTCGACCAGATGTCGGCGGAGCTCCCCCGTTCGACAGTACCCGCCCCGCCATCACAGCCTTCCGACCAGCACTTTTCCGCCCACCACCCGGGATGGCACCGGCGACGTCCCGGTTGCATTCCGCGCGAGGTGTCCTGGCCGTATTACCGTATTAACAAAAGAACCGGCGAACCACCCCGGAGCACCACGCCCACGAGTGGGTCCGACCGCTAGCGTCATACCCGCATCACCGCCGACGTAGGTCCATCTGCAACCAACAACGGACGACCACAGCATTCGCTGACTGACCGGCTTGGGATGCGCCGGCCAGGACGGGCCCGGGGAGTGTGCCAGTGGAAGCGGTCGCGGCCGACGACGACGACCACCCTCACGATCAGGCGGAGTTCCGGGCCTTCTTCGAGCGCCACCACCGCGAGCTGAGCCGGTTCGCCTATCTGCTCAGCGGCGACCACGACGCGGCGGACGACATCACCGCCGACGCCCTTACCGCCGCCTGGACCCGGTGGGACCGCGTCCAGGCGGCCGAGTTCCCACTGGCCTACGTGCGGCGCATCGTCGCGAACCTGGCAGCGGACCGGGTCCGGCGGGTCGTGCGCGAACGGCGAGGTCTGCTCGCTCTCGGTGAACAGGCCGAGGGTTCCACCCCCGGGCCGGACGTACCGGCTGTCGTGGACCTGCGCAGCGCACTGATGTCGTTACCGCCCGGGAAACGGGCGTGCGTGGTGCTGCGCTATGCCTTCGACCTGTCGGAGACGGAGACCGCCCGCACGCTGGGAATCTCCGTCGGGACCGTGAAAAGCCAGACCGCCCGCGGGGTCGCCGACCTGGAACGCCTGCTGCAGGGCAGCCCGGCGGCGCCGGCCGCGTCGACGAGTCGGGACCTCCGATCCCCGGACACGTCCGGCCGGGCTGCCGGGCGCAACACCACATCCCGACGCTCCGGCGGCCAGGTCCCACCCCACTCGGGCGGTGCCCGGGCCGGGTCGCTGCGTCCCGACCGCCGCCGGCCCGGTTCGTCCGGCTCGCCGGCCGGCCCCGATCCGTCCGCCTTCACGGCCGAGCCGGCGGAGCTGGTCGTCGGCCTTTCCCTGGACCAGCCCAGCAGCCAGGAGCATCTGGTTCAGGTCGGCCCTTCGTCCCAGGTCCGGTCACACATTCCGACTCAGGACGATCACCCCACGGAGCGGATCCGCCGCCGACTGCGCCCCGAGCGCCGCAACCGGCCCGAGCCGGCCCGAAACTGGCCCGGCTGGCGGGTCGGCGAGGCGTAGATGGCCATGGATGGTGAGCGCGGCGAGCGCACGGGGCCGGGTGGCCTGCTTCGCGATGATCTGTGCGACCTGCTGAACGTCGAGATGAACCGGCACCAGCCGGACTCGGAGCGGATCCGACGGCGGATCACGGACTCGCTCGGCGCCGTCCTGTCCCTGGGACCGGAACCCACCGCCGTGCTCCCGTCCGCCGCCGGCGAACCTGACCCGGAAAGATCTCTTTCGGGTCGGGCCGCGCCGCCGTTCACGCCCTATGGCGATCTGGATCACGACCCGTCCCACGCCGCATCCGCGTCAGCGGGCACACCTCCCCTCAGCTTCCCGAGGCGTTCGGATCATCCGAGCAGCCCACCCGAACCCGCCGAAGCGCAGGAGCCATCCGAGCCATCCGAGCCGTACGAGCTGCGGCCACGGTCGGCGAGCCGGCTGCCGGCAGCCAACGCCCGGCCCCGGGGCGGTCGCTCCCGCCGGTCGGGCCAGCGCCGGGGTCGCATTCTGGTCGGCGCTGCTGTCGCCGGGGTGACCATGGTGCTGGTCGCATTGCTTGCCCTGGTCGGCGGCATCCCGGGTGGCGACTCGCCGAATCCGCCGGTCACCACGGTGACCGGCGCGCCACATCCGACCGGATCACCGTGGACCACGACGGCCACCGCCGAGCCGACGAGCGCGGCCGAACCGACCAGGTCCGGATCGACCCCACACCCGGTCGACACCCCGCCACCGGCGCACGCCGTTCCACAGGCCGGCCAGGACGAACCGGCCCGCGGCGGGGCGAGCGGTCCACCCGGTACCCCCGTGGCGGTCATGACACCCGTGGCCCAGGGCCGTTACACCAGCCAGACCGTGCCCTTCCCGGCCGGTTCCCAGGTGCAGCTACCGGCCGACGCCGCCGACTGGGTGGTCTTCGGCGATGGCTGGAACGGGATCCGCACCCGCGCGGCGATTCCCGTACCCCGGATCATCGCGTTCGCCACGGGCAGCGAGACCCAGGCATCGTCCGGGTTCACCTGGTTCGGCGGATTCCCGAACCTGGTCGGCAGCGACGAGAGGGGGCGCCTGTCGGTCCGCGGCGCGGCGCGGTTGACCACCGTCGTGCTGCAACCCCGCCAACTGCAGATCTATCTGGGCGCGTCTTCGGGCTCAGTGCGGATCTCCATCTCCTCGCTGGCCGGGACCAATACCTTCACGGTGGACCTGCCCTCCCGACAGGTGGACGGCTCCGCCGACGCGATGATCACTCTGATGCTGCCGGGCGCCATCGGTTCCACCACCGTCACGGTCTCCGGCGTGGGCGACGGTTCCTGGACGCTCGCGGCCGCGGTCCTGCGCTGACCGGTGCCGGCGCCAGTTCCGATGCCGCCCGAAAAATCATGAAAAATACGAAAATATTCTGCGCTGGCCGACAACCATCCGACCCCGTTCGGACGACTAGGTAGGTGAACGCCCCATCCGGTCCCCGCGCCAGGAGGCCCGGCCGGCGTTCCGGCCCGCCACGTCCGACTAACCCCCCCCAGCCGGGTGGGCGGGCCGCAGTACGACACCTGGGCTGGCCGGTCTGGCCAGGATCGGCCAGCCCCGCACTTTCGCACCCCGCCGCGAACAGCACCCACGGGTGGGCGCCGCCACGATCGCGACGTTGTGACGATGTCGAGGGGTAGCGTCGAGTCCGTGCGCCGGCTGTTGTTTGCACCCTCATGGATCGCGCGACATCTGCTCGCGCTGGCCCTCGTCGCCCTGTTCATCCGCATGGGCGTCTGGCAGTTCACCAAGGGCGAGTCCGCCCAGGGCACGCTGCAGAACCTCTTCTACGGCGTCGAGTGGCCGATCTTCGCTGTCTTCGTCCTGTACTGGTGGTATCGGATGATCAAAGATGCGCTTTCGCCGCCGGACCTCGACGGACCGCAGTGGGGCGTCGGTGGCCGGATCGCACCGGAGACACCGCACCAGCTCGGCGCCGGCGGCCCCCGGATGCTGACCGCGGGCGGATCGATGGTCGATGATGAGGACGACGAGGAGGTCGCCGCCTACAACCGCTACCTCGCCGCCCTGTACAACCGGGATGCACAGCGGGACGCGCTGCGGGCGATCGCCGCGAACCAGCCACCGAAGCAGCTCGACCCCTCGGCGCGAGCCACCACCCCACCGCAGATCAACGGAGCCCGCGGATGACGACCAGCTTCTCCCCCTCCCGCCCCGCCGGGAGTTCCACGCCGGCCGCGATCCAGGGCGCCCTGCTGCGCTACCGGGTGATCGCCTATGTGGTCGGCGTGGGTCTGATCCTGCTGGTCTGCGTCGGCATGCCGCTGAAGTACGCCGCCGACAGCTCGACGGTCGTGGCGATCGTCGGGCCGGTGCACGGCGTCCTCTACGTCGTCTACCTGGCCTGCACCTACGACCTGGCCACCCGCTGTCGGCTGCCGTTGGTGCGCGCGGTGCTGGTCATGCTCGCCGGGACGATTCCGTTCCTGTCGTTCGTCGCCGAGCGCAAGGTCACCGCGCTGGTCCGCCAGCGGCACCTGCCCAGCAACCGGGCCTGACCCGGCCCGTTGACCTGATTCCGTTCGGCCCGGATCGGGCCGGAGGCCGGCCCGATCCGGGCTGGCCGAACCACGCGGTCAGGGGCAGGAGACGGAGTTGTGCACCGGCTGGGCCGTCGTCGCCACGGGCACGTGCGGGCGGACGGCGACCAGCCCGGGCCGACGCGCCGGCACCGCGATCGTGAGCACCTCACCCCGACCGAGCCACCGTGGCCGGCCGAGATCACCGTGTGACAGCAGGGCCGCCCGCACCTGTTCCAGTTCGGTGCCGAAGGCCAACACCCGACCATCCGTCCAGGTGATCATTTCGGTGTGCGCCCCGGCCGGGCGGGCAAGAACCAACCGGGACCGGGACGGCTCCCAGGCGACGGTGACCGTGCGGGTGGCTGCGCCGAGCAGCGCTGCCGGCTGGCCGCTGCGGACGACACCATCGCGCGTTCCGGTCCGGCGCAGGCCGGGCACCCGCGGCGCCCGGTCGGCGATCAGAACCAGACCCGCGTCGTCGACAGCCAGTGGGGGCGTCGGGTCGGCATCCGGATCGGCGGCGGTGACCGCGCCGAAGACCCCGTCGAGGTGCACCCCGCGGGCGGCCGGCAGGCCCCGGGCCGAGCAGGCCAGCATGGCGGTCAGGGCCGCTCGACGTACGTTCGTCCCATCCAGCCGGACCAACCCGCAGACCGTCATCGACCCCTCCACCCGCTGTGCCCGGCCGCGGTGCCGGCGCTGCCCGGCCAACGCTGCGCCGGACGCACCGAGGATCGACGGTCACCGGTAACTCCCGCGCCGGAACGTAACAGGTCTGCGACCGGCTGACCCGGCACAGACGCGGAATCAGCTGACCTGACCAGCCCCGTGCGACCCGGGGGTCAGCCGATGGCCACCGGGGCGGACTCGTCGGCCCGCCGGGCCCGACGGGCCGCGATGACCGGACGGGCCGGACAGTCGACGAGATGGTCGTCAAAACCTTCCACCGTCGGCCAGGACTGATGACACGAACCGCAGTGGGTCGTGGCCGCGTCGGTCCACCGCGCGTCGCAACCCGCGCAACTGGCCGTGACGGGCGTCCGAAGGGCGGCCTCGGGCTGACGACGACGGGGCACCTGGATCGGCAACGCCGGCTGGCGGCTGGCCGAATCCAGATCGGAGTGAAGGGTCACGGAAACTGCGCGAGGGCGCCGGGGCGAGGCGACGGCGGCCGGGATCGCGCGAGGGGACGACGACCGACGGGGAGGCACCCGGTCATCCTGTCGCAGACCAGCACAAGCGTCACGCAACCGCGTGTCGAGTCTTCGGGGTGTTTGGCCAGCACGTCAGCATCGGGGGACGCCATCTCGGGGTCAATCCGCCCACTCCGGGCATTGCGCGCAACCTTTGTGGTTCAGTCCGTACTCGGCCCACAACGAGCACCCCGGGACACCTGTCACACAACCATCGAACACGATGACACGTGATGGCGAACAAGCAAACGACTGATGGCGGCTTGACTGGCTACGGTTGCCTTCATGGTGAGCACCTTCGGCGACGGCAGACCGGATGCGGCTCCGCGCGGGGGCACCTCGGCGGGGGTGGGTGCACTGCTGCGTCAGTGGCGCCTGCGGCGTCGGCTTAGTCAGCTTGAACTAGCACTTCGGGCGGACAGCTCGGCGCGCCACATCAGTTTCGTCGAGACGGGCAAGGCCCTGCCCAGCAAGGTGATGATCCTTCGGTTGGCCGACCACCTGGAGGTGCCGGTGCGCGACCGCAACACGTTGTTGCTCGCGGCCGGCTACGCCCCGGTGTTCACCGAAACCGCGCTGACCGACCCGGCGATGGCCGCCGTGCGCGCCGGTCTGGTCGAGTTCCTCGCCGCCTGTGAACCGAACCCGGCGATCGTCCTGCACGGGCCGTTCGAGATCGTGATGAGCAACCGACCGGCCCGTATGCTGCTCGCCGGCGTGGCGCCGGAACTGCTTCGCCCGCCGCTGAACCTCATGCGGCTGGTGCTGCATCCCCGCGGGCTCGCGCCGCGCATCGTGAACCTGCCGCGGTGGCGGGAGCATCTGCTGGACACGATGCGCCGAAGCATGACCGCCTCCTCCCCGTCGGCCGTGCACGCGCTGTACGAGGAGGTGGCCGCCTATCCCGTCCCCACTCCGCACGCCGACCGGCTGACCGGGGACGGTCCGCTGACCGGGGACGGTCCGCCGTCCAGAGGGGAGCCGGGCCCGGGTGCCGCGGATGGCTCGGGCCTGCCGGAATCGTCCAGGATGGGCGCTGCCCTGGCGCTGCCGCTGTGCATCCGGGTCGGCGACCGGGTGCTCACGTTCCTGTCGACGATGACGACCTTCAACACCCCGGCCGACGTGACCGTCTCGGAGCTGGCGACCGAGCTCTTCCTGCCTGCCGACGCGATCACGGCCCGGTCGGTCGCCGAACTCGCCGCCCTCGCCGACCAGACCTGAACAGCCCGGATCGGGCACCGCCGGTTGCGCGACACCCGACGCCGCAGGACCGTCCTGAGCTAGGGGCGGCGCTGCGCTCGGCCCAGGCCGAGAAACAGCGCCCCGGTGAGCACCGCGAGGACCAGGAGCCAGATCAGCGCCCCGGCGAACGCCGTGTCGTAGTCATGGCGACCTGGCGCGGAGCCGAGCAGCCCGTTGAAGATCACCCCCGTCACGGCGACGCTGAGGATGTTCGCGATCTGGGTCGTCGTCAGGAGGGCCCCTGAGGCGGAGCCCGCCGCCTCAGGAGGCACGTCGCGCAACACCACACCGATGATCGGCGCCGCGATGAGCCCTTCCCCCAGGCCCGCCAGGGCCAGCGGGACGATCAGCTGGAAGTCCGCCGACGAGCCGCGTGACGCGGGCAACGCGGCCAGCAGACCAAAGACGATCAACATCACCCCGGCGAGCTGGGCACGAAGGCCGAAGCGGGCGACCGCCGCCCGGGAGGCCAGCGACGCGGCGGCGAACCCGGCGCCCAGCGGCAGGAAGCCGAGCCCGGAACCGAGAGGCGACAGCTTCAGGCCGTCCTGAAGAAAATAGGCCAGCACGAGGAAGAATCCCGAGTTGCCCGCGTAGAAGGCCAGGACGACGGGCAGCCCCCACCGCGGCCCGGGCAGGCGCAGCAGCGACGGGCGCAGCAGCGGCTCCCGAGCCGGATCGGCCTCCAGCCGGCGCTCCCAGGCGAAGAACGCCCCGAAGCAGGCCAGTCCGGCGACGACCATCGCCACCAGCGGAACCGACCAACCCGACGCCCCACCGGCGACCACCGGGTACAGCGTCAGCACGATCGCGGCCCCGAGGAAGCCGGCGCCCGCCACGTCGAGCGGAGCCGGGCTGGGTAGCCGGGCCGCTGGCACGGTTCGGGCCCCGATGGCCAGCGCGGCCAGGCCGATCGGCACGTTGACGAAGAACACCGACCGCCAGCCGCTTCCGGCGAGATCCGCCTCGATCAGAGCACCGCCGACGATCTGGCCGGACAGCGACGCCAGGCCGATCACGGCACCGTAGGTGGACAGAGCTCGTCCCCGCCGCTCGCCCGGCGGGTAGAGGATCTGGATGCTCGCCAGTACCTGCGGCAGCATGACCGCCGCGGCGAAGCCCTGCACGACCCGCGCGCCGATGAGCAGCCAGATACCGGGGGCCACCCCGCACGCGACCGAGGCGACGACGAATGCCACGATCCCGCTCAGCCAGAGCCTGCGCTGTCCGTAGGTGTCGCCCAGCCGTCCGCCCGTGACCAGGCCCACAGCGTAGGCGACGATGTAGCCGGACAGAACCAGCTGCAGCTCGGCGAAACTGGCGGACAGGTCGTGCTGGACCGACGGCGCGGCGACGTTGACGATGAACAGGTCGAGAAAGCCCATGAACGTAGCCAGCAGCAGGGCCGTGAGCGCGGCCGGGTGACCCACCGGCTCGGCCGGGGTGGCCGCACCGGCGGGACGGGCCGGGCTGGAGATCGTCATATGTCGATGGTGTGGGCGGGTGAAGCCATGTGCTATGAGGCGCTGGTGGTACCAGTGCGAGTAACACCGGCGGACGACGGCCGGCGATGACCGACAGTGCGGCCCGACCGGCTTCGCGGGCCGGTGCGGAAGCCCTGGTGCCGCGCCGAGGGCGCTCCGCCGAGGAGCGGCGCCGCGATCAGCTCGCCGAGTTCCTGCGCCACCGGCGTTCCCGGCTGGATCCGACGTTGCTCGGGCTGCCGATCGCGCCGCGCCGCCGCGCCAGCGGGCTGCTGCGCGAGGAGGTGGCGAGCCTCGCTGGAGTCAGCACCGGCTGGTATACGGCGCTCGAGCAGGGCCGGGCCGCGAACCCGTCGCCTCAGGTCCTCGACGCGATCGCGACCGCACTACGGCTGGACGCCGACGACCGCCGTTACCTGCGTGAGCTGGCCAAGCCGCCGGCGCGCACCCAGGTGGCGCCGATCGACGACACGGCCGAAGCCGACCTGCGCGCAGTTGTGGCGGCGCATGCCGACGCCGCCGGCCCGACCTACCTCGCCACCCGACACGGCGACGTTCTAGCCCACAACCGGGCGACCGCCGACTGGTACACGGACTTCGGTCCGCCGCCGGCCGCGGAGAACAACATGGTGCGATGGTTGTTCCAGGCGCCGCAGGCCCGGTCCCGGCTCGTCGACTGGGAGAACGAGTGCCGCGACATGGTCGGGCGGCTGCGGGCGAACTACGCGGCCCAGCCCGGTGACCAGCGCATGGTGGCGATGTTGCGGGAGCTGAAGGCGCACAGTGCCGTCTTCCATGGCTGGTGGGACGAGCAGCACATCGCCACCCAGCGCGGCCGGCTCCGGGCGATGCGCCACCCGACGCTCGGCACGCGCACCTTTCGGCTGGTCGTCGTACGAAGCCCGCAGGACTCGTTTCTGGGGGTCGTGATGCATCTGCCGGAGCCAACCGAGGAGGTCGCCGCGCCGCCGGAGTGACGGTGGGAGCGTGGTCGTGCCCAACCGCGGCACCGCAGATGGACGACGCACCGACCGACCCGTGATCGTGTCCACGCATTGTCCACGACCGGTCGGGAGCGCCCGGCAGTCGTCGGGAGCGGTCGGGAGTGCAGACCTAGATTTCGATCATCAAGGCTGGCGGAACATGCTGGTAGTGAGCATGTTCCGCCAGCTAGGGCGGAGGGCGTGGGATTCGAACCCACGAAGAGGATCACTCCCCTTAGCGGTTTTCAAGACCGCCGCCATCGGCCACTAGGCGAGCCCTCCTGGCCGTCCCATCCTATGTCGCCGCAATGCCAGCGATCTTTCCCGGGCAGCTCACCGGTCTGCTCCGCACGCCTGCCGGCCGAGCCGAGCCCCGGTCAGTGGTCCGACAGGGGGGCGGGTCGGGGCCAGACGTAGTCGTACTCGCGCTCGCAGGTCAGGTTGAAACGACCGAGGACGTCCGCGAGCTGCCGCAGGTCACCGCCGGCCCATTCGGTGAGGATCTTCGCCAGGGCATCGAGGACGATGTCCCGGTCGGCCTGCAGGCGCTGGCGCCCCTCGGGCGTCATGGCGAGCCGCCGCGCCATCGCGCCGTTCGGGTCGGGGATCCGCTCGACCAGTCCGGCCTGCACCATGGCCGCCGTCTGCCGGTTGACGGTGGACACATCCAGGGAGAAGGCCTCGGCGAGCTGGGCGAGGGTCATCGGGCCCTCGACCTCGATCCGGCTGAGCAACAGGTAGGCGGAGCGCTCCAGGGTGCGCCGGCCGTGCCGGTGGTTGGACGCGGGCAGGATGTGGTGGCGCGACAGAAGCATCAGCTCGCGTTCGATCGCGTGGAGCTGATCGTCACGCAGCCGGTCCTCGCTCGGGAGGTCGGTCCGCAGCCCGTCACCCATGATCACCTCTGCTGTGTCGGTGGGCGACTCGCCCTGCTCCCCATTGTGATTCTCGGCCAGATGCATTGTCCGTCAGCCCTCGATCTATGCATCATGCATACTATGTGCATCATGCACATGCAGCGGGCGGGCGCTCCCCGCGTCCGGCGGACGCTCTGCGGCGCCCGCGCGCCCGCCTGAACCGGGAGACTTCTTGACGCAGGAACCGGTCCGCCCCGGCAGCCAACGCCGCGACGATCGGGCCGTCGGTCCGATCATCGCCACGCTGGCCTGTGCCGGCGTGGTGGCCTCCCTCATGTACACGCTGACGATCCCGCTGATCCCGGACCTGCCGAGACTGCTGCACTCGTCGGCGTCGAACACGGCCTGGGCGGTGACCGCCACCCTGCTCGGCGCGTCGGTCGCGCCGCCGATCGCGGGCCGACTCGGCGACATGTACGGCAAGAAGCGGCTGATGCTCGTCAGTCTGGTGCTGCTGATCGTCGGCTCGCTGCTGTGCGCCACGACGAGCAGCCTGCTGCCGGTCGTCAGCGGGCGGGCGCTGCAGGGCATGGCCTCCGGGCTGATCCCGCTGGGCATCAGCATGATGCGCGATGTCCTGCCGCCGGCACGTCTGGGCGCCGCCCTCGGTCTGATGAGCTCCTCGCTGGGCATCGGCGGTGCGCTGGGCATCCCGTTCTCGGCGCTGGTCGCCCAGCACGCCGACTGGCACGTGCTGTTCTGGGGCGCGGCCGTGCTCGGCGTGATCATGATGGTGGTGCTGTGGTGGGTGGTCCCGGCACCGCCGCCGTCCGGTCGCGACGAGGCCGCGGGCCGCGCCCGCTTCGACACCGTCGGGGCGATCGGCCTGCTGGTCGGCCTGCTCGCCGTGCTGCTGGTGATCTCCAAGGGCAGCGACTGGGGCTGGACGACCCCCACCACCCTCGGGCTCGGTCTCGGCGGGGTGGTGGTCCTGCTGGTGTGGGGCTGGTGGGAACTGCGGGTACCGACGCCGGTGGTCGACCTGCGGGTCACCGCCCGACGGCAGGTCCTGATGACCAACCTCACCTCGGTCATCGTCGGCATCGCCATGTACGCCCTGTCGCTGGTCGTTCCGCAGCTGATGCAGATCCCCACCGGGACCGGCTTCGGCTTCGGTGCCTCGATGGTCGTCGCCGGGCTGTGCTTCGCGCCGTTCGGCGTGGTGATGGTGCTGGCCTCACCGATCACCGCCCGGATCATCGCCACGTTCGGGGCGAAGGCCAGCCTGATGATCGGCGTACTGATCGTCGCGATCGGCTACGCGGTCGGCATCGCCTTCCTCAACGCGATCTGGCAGGTCATCGTCGTGTGCGCCATCGTCGGGCTCGGGGTCGCGTTCGCCTACGCGGCCATGCCGACGCTGATCATGGCCGCGGTGCCACCGACCGAGACGGCCGCGGCCAACGGCCTGAACACCCTGATGCGCGCGCTCGGCACCTCGATCGCCTCGGCGCTCATCGGTGTCGTGCTGTCCCACCTGACCACGACCTACGCGGGCGCCGAGGTACCCACCCTGTCCGGCTTCCGGGTCACGTTCGTCATCGCCACCGTCGCGGCCGTGGCGGCGCTGGCGGTCGCCGCCTTCATCCCTGGCCGGCGCGCGCCCGGCGCCGCACTCCCCACCCCGCGGCCCGAAACGGCTCCGGCCGTCGTAGACCTGCTTTCCACCGGCTCCACCGGGGTGGCGGTGTTCGACCCGGCCGAGGTGATCGCGCCCGGCTCCACCGGGGTGGCGACGCTCGACGCGGCCGACGGCCCGGTGGCGCGGTCCTGAGACCGGGGCCAGGGGCCGTCCGGCCCGGTTGGGCGGTGTCGGGCAGTGGGTATCCGGGCATGTCGGCTGGGTGAGCACACCTGCACCTACCGACGCCGACGGCCAGGCCCACGACCACGCCACCAGTCGGTCGGATCCGGCCGAGAGCCGTCCCAGGACCGTAGGTGCCGTGGATGGCGCACCACGCACCGGTCGTGGGTCGGCGCATCGCACCCGGGAGGATCTCGACGACGCCACCGTCGAGGCGGTCGGCCGGCTCGGTGAGGCCCTGGAATGCGTCGAACGGGCCCGGGGCGCGCTGTACGAGTTCCACCAGCTGTCCGGGCACGCCGATCTCCTGCTTGGCGATGCCGTAGCGCAGCTGGCCGCCGCCGGACACCGCCGGACCGCCGGCCAGCTACGCGAACAGCTGCTGGGACGCAACGTCCTGGACGGACGATGGACGTTCCAGATCGTCGAGGAGTACGACGACCTCTACTACCGGCCCTTCGTCGAGGCGGACGAGGAGGTCCGGCGCCGGCTGACCGGCGGTCAGCGCCACGTCCACGAGGCCCGGATGAAGGCCCGCGAACGGCTGCGTGCCGGACGCGACCGGTGGGGCCCGGGCGCCTGAGAACCCTGACACCCGAGGACCCTGACACCCGAGGACCCTGGCCCCGAGGACCCTGGCGCCCGGGCGAGCCTGCCCTCGTCAGGCGTCGCGGCGCCGGGCGAGGACGGTACCGATCACGAACAGGCCGATGCAGACCGCCGCGAAGTAGAGCAGTGAACCCCAGGGACCCAGCGGCATGTTGTCGATCACCGGCGGACCGTCCGAATGGCGCACGGCGCCCGCGACGATGAAGTTGTCCCCGACGGTGAACGGCAGCCAGTGCTGGATGCTGTCACCGATCCGCGGGATCACCGGCAGCAGGTTCTCCAGCAGGAACAGGTAGATCAGCTCGATCACGATCGCCCCGGCGGACTGCCGGACGATCAGCCCGACGGCCATCGCGAACACCGAGGCCAGCAGATACACCAGGCCGACCCCGAACACGTTGCGGTATTCCTGGGCCGTGTTCAGCGCCAGCGGCGCATCCGGCTGGATCAGCCGGGCGATCCCCCAGGAGCCGACGGCGGTGATCTCGCCGACGATCCCGGACAGGGATGCCACCACCACGGCCTTGGCGACGAGGGCCGGCGTCCGGGTGGGCACGGCGAGAAACGTCGAACGAATCGTGCCGAACCGGTACTCGGTGGTGACGGCCAGCGTCGACATCACCATCATCACCACCAGCCCGAAGTTGTAGGCGAACTGGGTGGCGTCCGGGGTGAGATCGGCCAGGTCCTTCGTGCGGGTGGTCGCGGCGAACAGCGAGGTCAGCCCCACGGTGAGGGCCGTCGCGAGGATCATGCACCACCACGGCGAGCGGGTGGAGAACAGCTTGATCCGTTCCACGGTGAGCAGCGTCATCGCGCGTCGCCTCCCGGCACGTTCAGGGGCACGCCGGAGGGCGCTTCGCCCGCTGGTGGCGGCACCGCGACACCGGTACCGCCCCCGGCCGCGGCGGCGCCCGCTGGGGCGCCCGCACCGGCCTGGTACTCGACGTCCTGCCCGGTGAGCTGGATGAAGGCCTGTTCCAGCGAGCCGCGCTGGGCGGCGAGCTCGTGCAGGACCAGCCCGACCGTGCCGGCCAGCTCGCCGATCTGCTCCGTGCTGGCGTTCGGTACGAGCAGCGCCGCCGGGCCGTCGGCGCCGGCCGGCACGTCCCGCACGGTCAGGCCCTGACCGGTGAGCAGGCCGTGCAGCCGCTCCATCTCCGGCCCACGCACCCGGACCGCCGATTCGGAGGCGTTGTCGATGAACTCCTGCGTACTGGTCTGCGCGATCAACCGCCCTCGGCCGATGACGACCAGATCCTGCGCGGTCAGCGCCATCTCGGACAGCAGGTGGCTCGAGACGAACACCGTGCGACCCTCGTCCGCCAGCCGGTGCATGAACTGCCGGATCCACAGAATGCCCTCGGGGTCCAGCCCGTTGACCGGCTCGTCGAACAGCAGGACGCCCGGATCACCCAGCAGTGCCGTCGCGATACCGAGTCGTTGGGACATGCCGAGCGAGAACCCCCCGGCACGCTTGCCGGCCACCGAGGTGAGCCCCACGACCTCGAGGACCTCGTCGACCCGCTTGACCGGAATGCGGTTGGACGCGGCGATCCAGCGCAGATGTGACCGGGCGGAGCGGTTGGGATGTACCCACTTCGCGTCCAGCAGCGCCCCGACCTGCCGCAGCGGGTGATGCAGCTCGGCGTAACGTCGGCCGTTGATCCGGACCGTGCCGGCGCTCGGGTTGTCGAGCCCCAGGATCATCCGCATGGTCGTGGACTTTCCCGCGCCGTTGGGCCCGAGGAATCCGGTTACCTTGCCGGGCGCCACCGTGAACGACAGGTCGTTGACCGCGACCGTGCGTCCGTATCTCTTGGTGAGCCCCTGTGCCTCGATCATTCGCCTCCGCTCGGGCGGTGCTCCGCTCGACAGGTGTCCGGCGCCGGGTGCGCGCCGCCGCTCGTCTCGGTCCGCATGGTGGCGGTACGCGCCCATCGTGGCGGAACACCCACCGGTCCGGCCACCACTGGTCCCGCAACATCCGTGTCGCCCACCCGACACGGCCCGGGCGGTCCGTCCCCGGACGGTCAGAGGCTGCGCTGCCCGGCGAGGATCTCCTCGGCGAGTTCCGACACCCGGCGGCGTTCGTCTCGCGCCGTGCGCCGCAGCTTCTCGAAGGCCGAGACCGGGTCGGTGCGCATCGTCGCCATCAGATAGCCCACCGCACGCTCGATCGGGACGCGGTAGTCCAGGGCGTACTGCAGCTGCCGGGCGAGCCGGTCGTTACGGTCGGCGATGAGCCCGGCCAGCAGCAGGTTCTCCAGCACCCCGCCGAAGTGCACGATCGCGTCCCGCTCGCTGGTGGTCCACTGCCGGACCTGGTCGTCGGCGACGTTCAGCGTGCCGATCGGACCACCGCCGAGGCGTACCGGTACGCCGAGGACGGCCCGGACACCGCCCGCGGTCAGGGCCGGGGTGACCCGCGGCCAGCGATCCTCCTGGGTGAGGTCGTTCGACACGACGATCTCGTCCACGATGAACGACTCGACGCAGGGCCCCTCGCCGAACTCCTCCTGGACCCGTTCGAGCAGCGCTCCCGTGCTGTCGGACGCGGCGATACTGCGCAGCGCCCGGTCGGCGTCCACCAACAGCACACCGGCGCCGGCCAGGTCGAAGATCTCGGTGACCGCCCCGACCACCTCGCTCACCAGCTTGGCGAGCTCGACCTGACTGGGTACCTGGTGGTGCAGCCGGGCAAGGCTGGCGTCCAGACGCACCTTGTCGATCTCCACCGTCGCACTCCCGCCTCTGCGGCCCGAGGTGCGCCGGGCCTGTGCGCTCGCCGGTCCACTGTCCTCCGGGCTGCCCGGGGCAGGGCGGGTGTCCGCCGCTACCTGCGTTGCTGTCGAGTCATTCTGACGGACCACCGTGCGCGCTACCTGCCCGCCCGGTGGCTACGCACCGGCGTTGTCCGCGTCCTGCACCGAACGGGACGAACGCCGACGGCGTACCCCGACATCGACCTGGCGACGCACTGTGCCGTCGAAGGCGGCCGTACGCTCGGCCTCGATCGACGAATTGATCATTTCGACGAGGTGTTCGCGCTCGCCGACGCTCAGGCCGGTCATCAGGCTTTCGACCAGCTCGGACTGGCCATCGACGGTGATCGACACGGCGGGGGCATCCGCCGGGGGAAGTGCGGGAACAGGCTGCTGCGCCTGATCCGCGGCGCGGGCGGCGGGTATCGCGTCAGGTGCCTGGGACTGACCATCCAGGTCGTGCGTACCCACGCGGGGCACAACAGACTCGTCTGCGGGCATGCGTCACTCTCCGTGACTCGGCCGCAGACACAGGGCAGGCGAATTGATCGGTTGCCGGACAGACTATCGCACCGGTGGGCCGCCCGGCAGCGGCATCAGCCGCCGATCGCCGCGGCAAGCCGAGCCCAGCCGGCCCGGGGCAGCTCACCCGGGGTGTCCGTGAGCACCTGCACGGCGACGTGATCCGCGCCCGCGCCGTGATGTGCGCCGATCCGGGTCAGGATCGCCTTCTCGTCCCCCCAGGCGACCAGCTCGTCAACGAGCCGGTCCGAACCGCCGTTCGCCAGGTCCGCGTCGGTGAAACCGAGGCGGCGCAGGTTACGCACGTAGTTCGGCAGACCCAGGTAGGGCCCGAGATTGCTCCGGGCGATGGCCCGGGCCGATCCGGCATCGGTGGCGAACACGACCTTCTGCTCGATGGCGAGCAGCACGTCCGGCCCGAGGATCCGGCGGGCCTGGCGGGTGTACTCCGGCGTGACCAGATACGGCAGCGCACCCGCCGTACGCTCCGCGGCGATACCGAGCACCCTGGGCCCAAGCGCCGCGAGAGCCTGGTCCTCCCGTGGAACGCCAAGCTCGTCGAGGGTGTCCAGGTAGTCGAGCAGCACCTCCACCGGCTTCTCCCAGGGCCGCCCGGTGGCGGCCTCGACCGGCTCCCGGTGCCCGACGCCGAAGCCGAGCAGCAGCCGGTCGGGATGCGCCTTGGCGAGCATCGCGTAGTGATCCGCGACGATGTCCGCCTTCTCCGTCCAGATGTTCAGAATGCTCGTGCCGACCGCCAGCCCTTCCGTGCCATCCAGGATGGCCGCGGGAAGTTCCAGGTCCCCACCCGCCGCCCCGATCCACACCGTCGGGAAACCCAACGCCGCCACGTCGACGGCGATGTCCCTGCGGGCCCGGACGTCCGTCGGCCATTGCCGCTGAGCTGCCCAGAGCCCAATTCTGCCGACCTCAACTACCACGACGAGCCCCTTCCGCGCAGGGAACTGCGACTGTCCGCACCTACACCCCATCACGATTGCTACCCCGCGCACACGCCGGCTATGTCGGCCTGTTCGCCGGGGCCGAACGGCCCGGGCACCTCGTCCCGCTCGTCCCGGACCCGCGATGGCGTTCGGTCCGGGCTTCGGCGCTACCGGACGGGTGCCGTCGTGACCGGATGTTCGGGGACGGCAGTCGTCTGCGAGGCGGCAGCCTGCGGACGCAGCTCGTCCAGGGAAAGCTGGCGCGCCGGGGGGTCGGCCAGCACCGTTCGGGAGGTCATGGTCAGATCCGCCGCGACGTGCAGCAGCTCTCCGCTGTCCAGCAGTCGCCAGCGCGGATCCTCGTCCATCCGCTCGCTTTCCACCACCACCGCCGGGAGGTCGAGCAGGTCCACCGAACGCACCCGGATCTCGCTGAAGGGACTGGCATGATCAAGGTGGCGCGCGTTGCGCCCACCCGGGCCACGACGTAGCACGTACAGGCCGTTGGTGTCGGGGTACCGCAGCGCCCACAGCTCCCCGGCGGCAAGCAGGATCATGTTGATCGAGTACATCGGCAGGTTGGCCGCGATCCACCGGGCGGCGGCCGTGATGCCCGCACCGACATCCCCGCCGTGCCGGTCGATCTCCCTGGTGATCAGGGCGAAGTACCGCTCCGAGTCGGTGTCCCCCGCCACATGCAGGCCGGCCGCACCCAGCTCGGCGTCCAGGGACTGCAGTCCCTCGATCACCCCGTTATGGGCGAAGATCCGGTTGTCCCGGACGAACGGATGGGTGTTGTCGGCACTGGCCCGTCCGGTTGAGGCATGCCGCACATGCGCGACGAAGGTCGTCGCGGTGACCTCCTGTGGCTGCCGGGCGAACTCGGTATCGGCCCGGCCGTGGATCGCGTGCCGCACCACCCGTAGCGACCCGTCCTGATCGATAGCGCCGAGCCCGACACCGTCCGGCGGGCGCCGCGGGGCGGCACCGGAGCTCTCGGCCGCGTCCAGAAGCCAGAACGTTGCACTGATCGGCGTCGGCCCACTGCTCATCGCGAACAGGTGGCACATCAGGCCTCCCCTCCCCTCACGTCGACGGGTCTGTTCCCCTCGGCGCCGCCGCCATGCCCGAGACCGGACGACATTCCCGACACCCCGCCAATCTCCGGCACCCGGTGGGAAC
The DNA here is from genome assembly GCF_023716925.1 of Frankia sp. R82. Lineage (GTDB taxonomy): Bacteria > Actinomycetota > Actinomycetes > Frankiales > Frankiaceae > Frankia. Next base: position 17,817 of record NZ_JAMQQG010000004.1, on the reverse strand, counting down.
GCCGCACCATCGCCCACCGCATCCAACCGGCACCCGGGCAGACACACTGAGGCGCAATTCTGTTTCGTTTCATCGCAGCCTATGCAACGCAAGCACCCAAGTAACCGTCGTGACCCCGAGCACTCACAACCCCGCCGGCGTCACCCACCGACCTCCCCGCCGGCAGCAAGGCACTCCCGAGCAGCGGTGCACCCAGGACGGCCGAGCATCCAGGACGGCAGAGCACCCCGGACGGCAGAGCACCCCGGACGGCAAGCCGCCCGAACCGAGTGGAACTCCAGCCGCAGGGCCGCCCCGGCCGACCGGCCGCCAGGGTTGGGCACCGGTCGGGACGCGGAGCAGGGTGGATCAGGACCCGATCGGGACCGACACCGGCGTCCGTACTTCGCACCAGGGGTGCGGGATACACTGACGTAATTGTCGAGTATCTCATTTCTGAGACAACTGTCCCGATCGGCCGCAATCCGTTCCAGAACGGCCCAAAGCGGGCCGCCTGGGCACCTGCGATCAGCACGTTATGGCCGCGATGAGCCCATCCGGACGCCTCGCCCGCCTGGCGCCAGATCAGACATGAGCCTTGAAAAAGAACAATAGGTATAAATTACCGAGAACGTTTACCGATGGATTCGTCGAGCGGCGGGACGGGCGGAGTAACGTAGCCCCGACCTTGCTCCCACGTGGCACCGCAGGTCGGGCGCCCGGTGGTGGAACGGAGACACATGGGGAGTTCCATCCGTTCGCTACACGCCCTGTGCATCGTGTTCCTGTGCGAACAGTTCCCGCCGGTGGTGTGGGACGGCGCCGGCAGCTACACCGCGACGCTCGCGATCGCGCTGGCCAAGCTCGGGCACGAGGTCCACGTCGTCTGCGCCCAGGGTCACCGTGTGGTCGACACCGTGCAGGATGGGGTGCACGTCCACCGGCGGCCGTTGCTGCGCCTACCGGTCAGCCGCGGGCTCGGCCCGATCGGTGCCCGGCTGCGCGGGCCGCTGTACCCGCGTGACTCGATCAGCCTGCGAGCAAGTCTGCCGCTGTCGTACACGATGTGGATGCGCCAGCTCAGACTGCGCCCGGACGTCATCGAGACGCAGGACGGGGAGACCCGCGGCCTCATGCAGGCCATGGCCCACAGCCGACCGCTGGCGATCCACCTGCACTGCCCGACGATGCTCACGGTCCAGCTCGCCGGCGCACCGATCGGTGCGAAGGGCCGCCTTGCCGACCGGCTCGACCGGATGTCAGCCGACCTGGCCGATGTCGTGACCTCCCCGTCCCAGCTGCTCGTCGACACGTTGCGCGACCGCGGCTGGCTGGGTGGGCGCGATGTCGAGGTGATCCCGAACCCGTTCGACGCCGTGCCGTGGCTCGGCATTCCCGAGGTCGCGAAGACCAGGCCGGTGATCGCCACCGTCGGCCGGCTGGAGGCGTACAAGGGCGTTGACGTGCTGCTCGACGCGTCCGCCCGGTTGCGCGCCGCCGGCGTCGAGCATCGGCTGGTGCTCGCCGGCCGCCCCGCCGGTGAGATCCACGGCGTGCCCGCCGGCACCTGGCTGGAGCGCCGGGCCCGGCAGCTCGACCTCGACGTCGAGTTCACCGGCCATCTCGGTGGCGAGCAGGTCCGGGAGGTCTATCGGCGGGCACGGGTCGTCGCCGTGCCGAGCCGGTTCGAGAGCTTCTCGATCGCCGCCGCCGAGGCGATGGCCGCTGGTCGCCCGGTGGTCACGACCACCCGCACCGGCATCGCCCCGTTCGTCGAGCGCTGGGGAGGCGGTGCGGTCGTCCCGGTCGACGATGCGGCGGCCCTTGCCGGCGCCCTCGCCCCCTACCTTCTTGACCCGGCCCAGGCGGCCGTCGTCGGTGCCCGTGGGCGTGACGGTGTCGCCGAGATCGACCCGATGATGATCGCCCGCCGCAAGGAGGAGGCCTACCGGTACGCCATCGCCGGCTTCGCCGCTCGTCCGACGGCCTGGCGCCGTCGGCAGGTCGGCCGCGACGTGCTCGCCCTGCCCGCCGCCTCCGGACACCCGCCCGAGCCCATGGCGCCGACAGCACTGCCGCTGTCACCGGCGCTGCCGACCCGGTCAGATCACCCGCACGACATCCACGACACCGCCTGACCAGGCCGTTACGAGCTGACGCGGGGCAGGACGGCGAGGTTACTTCGGCGGAGCGTCCCGCCAGGGGCGGGGGAAGTCGAGGTGGCGCAGCGCACCGGCCTCGACGTAGACCTCATGTCGGCTGCGCAGCGTCGCAAGCAGCGAGCCGGTCACCGGTACGTCCACCGGACCGCCGGCCGCCGCACCCGCTCCGGCCGGGCCGCCTGCGCCCGCCGGGGTGCCGTCGCCCACCTGGGTGACGTGCTCGGCGAGCGCCCGGCGCTGCCGGTCACGCAGGCCGCGGGCGTCGACGAGCAGCGGACGGCCCTCCCGCAGCCGGCGGACGGGCTCCACCAGCAGCCGGGTCACCGACCGGTCCCGCGTGCCGTAGCCACGCGTCCAGGGCCAGTGGGTCCACAACCACACCGTGTATTCCAGCAACTGACCGGTGAACTCCGCCGCGGCGGCGGCCCGGGTGGCTGCCTCATGGGTCGCGTCGTGGTCGGGATGCCCCTCGCAGGAGGCCGGCATGAGAATCTGCGCGGGCCGCCGAGCCCGGATGATCTCGGCGAGCCGCAGGGCAATGGCGTCCAGCGCGCCGCCTAGCTCCGAGTCGGGAAAGCCGAGGAACAGCACGTCGGTCTCGGGCACCCCGAGCACCGCGCAGGCCCGCCGGGTCTCCGTTTCCCGGACCTCGACAAGCTCCTCGGGTGGCAGCGTCACCGGCTCCGCCCGGGACCCGTCGCTGACGATGACGACGGTCACCGGTGTGCCCACCGCCCGTTTCCGGATCACCGCGACCGCGCAGCCCAGTGTCTCGTCATCCGGATGCGGCGCCACGACCAGGCAGGACGACCGGGCCATGCTCGCCGTGACGTCGGTACCGCGCCGCAACCACACCCACCGCAGCGCCGACCGGGCGAGCACCATCGCCTCCGCCCGCGCGGCCCGTGGATCGCGCACTGTCGACTGCCAGGCCATCCCTGCCACCGCCTCCCCCTACCACTGTTCCCCGCGAGCCCCGGTTGCGCCCGCCTGACCTGCCGGCGGGCCCGGAGCGGAACTCGTCCACCTCGACGGATTCCACCCGCGCGGACGATGCCCCGACCATAGCCTCAGCCTCGACAGCACCTGCCACAGGCGGCGCCGGAGCGGACACCCGTCGTCAGACCGGTGTCCGGGACGACACGGACCGTGCCGCCCACCCGGTCCGACCGGGCACGGCGTCCAGGTTGGGCATGCGGGCGGCGGGAACCCGCGCGGCCGGTGAACGTCGCAGGTCTGGACCGACAGGATTTGGCTGGACAGGATGTGGCTCGACCGGGTCCGGACGGGTGGGGTCCGGCGACACGACATCCGGACGCCCCGGCCGGGTACCGGTGAGCCGGCTCAGCTCGGCCTGGGTGGGCAGTGCCTCGTAGCCACCCGGACGGCCGACCGTGCGGGTCGCCGCCTGCTGTGCCGCGTGCACCGCGGCCCGCGGCGATCGGCCCGCCACCAGCTGCGCGGTGAACACCGCCGTGAACGCGTCACTCGCCGCGGTCGTGTCGACCACCGGCCCGGTCGGCGCCCGGTGCCAGAAGCTCCGCCCGCCCGGCCGATCCGGGCCGCCGCGTCCCTCGGTCCGCAGGACGCAGCCCTGTGCGCCCAGGGTGACGCACACCGTCGGCACCCCGAGCCGGTCGACGAGCGCGTCGGCGAGCAGGTCCGCGGGACCGTTCGCGCCGGGGTGGCCGACCAGCAGCGCGCGGGCCTCGGCCTCGTTGGGCACCAGCACGTCCACCAGGTGCCACGGCACAGCGGCCATCAGGGCGGACCGATCCGCCGTCGGCGCGGGCGCAGGCGCGGGGTGGACCACAACCCACCGGCTCACCCGAGCCGCGGCGGTGACCAGGGCCGCGGTGGCCGATGGGAACTCGAAGGTCAGCAGCGTCGCGTCGACCCGACCGCCAAGCCGGCGGGCCGCCTCGTCAAGGGTGCCCGCGGTCGGCGCCAACTCGTCCGGGACCCGCCAGACGACGGCCTTCTCCCCGTCCGGGCGGCTGTGCACGACGCACACCGGCGTCGGCGCACCCTGCCGCACCGGCATGGCGGACACGGCCACCCCGTCGGCGACCAGCACCGAACGGATGGCCTCACCCACCGGGTCGCAGCCCACCGACCCGACCGCCGCCACCCGGACGCCGAGCCGCGCGAGCGTGACCGCCTGGTTCAGTGCCTTGCCACCGGGCACCGTGCGCATCGCGTCGGCCCGCAGATCATCGCCCCAGACCGGCAGCCCCGACGCGCTGATCAGACAGTCGAGCACGAACGCCCCCGCTACCAGGAAACCCGCCGAGCCCGCCACACCGGGCGGGCGCACCGGGCCGGACGGATCGGGCAGCGGCGGCTCCCCCCAACCGCTTCGCCTACCGCCCTCGTCAGCTGCGCCGACTCCGTTGTCGGCGCAGCTCTCGCACTCGCTGGTGTCCTCCGCGCCGTCCTTGCCGGCGCCCGTGGTCCTCACACATCCCCCGTGCGTTCAGGTGCTCTGCGATGGTCTCGGACGAGCACTGACGATCGAGCCTGGGAACCACCCGAGCCGGTGCTCCGCGGCCACCGTAGTTGACACCACAATCCGCACTCCGAATCGGCCCGCAACCGACCACCGAGCTGTCACCGAAGGACATGACGAGGCAAGGAAATCCGCACTTTCCGTTGCCTGAAAATTCCACCGCGTCGATCTCGCTGCAGCTGGGGTCTGGCCGGGTAGCCCAGCGCGCCCGGTTCGGCGCCAGCTCCACCGGAGGGCAGGCCAGCCCGGTCATCACCACGAGAACCGACTGGCCGCCGGCACACCGCCCGCCTCGAAGCATGTCCGCGACCGCGAAGAGCGTTTTCGCGACGTGTACCGGCCGGTGGCCGGAGCAGCCAGAAAAGCACTGGTCGACAATGGAGCAGAGAATCGCCTTGCGTTGGATCTGGAACCTGGCACCCAAGGGCCCGACTGCACCGTTCCGTCCGATCGATTTCTACTGTCCGGTATACGTCGGGATCGGGTGTAGTCGTACCAGCCCAATGGCGTGTGGATGACCCGCGGTCGATTACGACCAGTCAGCAGAACCCTGACCGCTGGGCGCAAAGGCCCCACAGCAGGGAAGAAGGGTGGAGCGGGCGACGGGAATCGAACCCGCGTTGCAAGCTTGGGAAGCTCGTGTTCTGCCTCTGAACTACGCCCGCGTGATGCAACCGCATCGTACCGGATGACCGGCCCGGGGCGTCGGGCCGGGGCCCGGCAGGTCGTGGACAGCCCGTCCGGCTCGGCTGTCCACGCCGGCCGGCCGGCCGTCCGGCCGGGCTGAGGTCCGTCCGGGCTGAGGTCCGGCGCCTTCCCGCACCGCGACCGGCACGTGGTTCGGTCGGCCGCGGTGCGATCAGGCCCGCGACTCAGCCGTCGACGCCGCCTGCCGCGTGGGCGGGAGTGGTGGCGGTCGTGGGCTGGGCGCCGACACCCGGGGGGCGCAGGAAACCCAGCGGCTCGCGGCCGACCGGCTGCCTCGGGCGGTCAAGCACCGGTGCCGGCGTGATCTCCCGGGTTTCCGGCTTGTCCGGTTGGACCCGCACCGTTCGGCCGTGGTGCAGCAGTGTTATGGCCGGCCCGGAGGACACGGTGTACGTCGCCGACTCGGCGCGGATCTCCACCCGCAGCAGCCGGCCCCGCACCCCCAGGCTGAACGCGAGCCGGGTGAGGCCCTCGGGTAGCCGCGGCGCGAACGCGATGACCTCGCCGGTGTCCCGCAGACCGCCGAACCCCTCCACCAAAGCGATCCAGCTACCGGCAAGAGAGGCGATGTGCAGGCCGTCGCGGGTGTTGTGCTCGATGTCGCGCAGGTCCATCAGGGCGGCTTCACGCAGGTAGTCGTGCGCCAGCGACAGGTGGCCGCATTCGGCGGCGAGCACGGCCTGGCAGCAGGCCGACAGCGACGAGTCCCGGACGGTCAGCGCCTCGTAGTAGGCGAAGTTACGGATCTTCTCGTCATGGGTGAACGCATCGCCGCAACGCTGCATGGCCAGCACCAGGTCCGCCTGCTTGACGACCTGCTTGCGGTAGAGGTCGAAGTAGGGGAAATGCAGCAGCAGCGGATACTGCTCGGCCTTGGTGTGCTCGAAGTCCCAGGTCTCGTGCTCGGTGAAACCCTCCGACTGCGGATGGACGCCGAGATTCGGGTCGTAGGGGATGTACATGTCCTCGGCGGCGTCCCGCCAGGAGGCCGTCACCTCGGCGTTCACTCCGAGTTCGGCGGCGCGGTCGGGGTGGCGACGGGCGGCGTCCGCGGCGGCCCGCAGGTTCCGCTGGGCCATCAGATTGGTGTAGACGTTGTTGTCGGCGATCGCCGAATACTCGTCCGGGCCGGTGACCCCGTCGATGCGGAACCGTCCGTCCAGGTCGTGATGGCCCAGCGACCGCCACAGCCGGGCCGTCTCGACGAGCAGTTCGAGGCCCTCCTCACGTTCGAACCGCGTGTCCTCGGTGACGTTGACGTAGCGGGCCACCGCGTCCGCGATGTCGGCGTTGACGTGGAAGGCCGCCGTGCCCGCCGGCCAGTACCCCGAACATTCCTCGCCATGGATGGTGCGCCAGGGGAACACCGCGCCCTGCAGGTTGAACAGCTCGGCGCGTTCCCGGGCCAGGGCCAGCGTCGTGTGCCGCCAGCGCAGCGCGTCCCGGGCGGCGTCCGGCGCGGTGTAGGTCAGCACCGGCAGGACGTAGGACTCGGAGTCCCAGAAGGCGTGCCCGTCGTAGCCGGGGCCGGTCAGGCCCTTCGCCGCAATCGCCCGTCGTTCGGCCCGCGCCCCGGCCTGCAGGACATGGAACAGCGCGAACCGGACCGCCTGCTGAACCTCCGGGTCGCCGTCGACCTCGACGTCGGCCCGCGCCCAGAATGCGTCCAGGTACTCCTTCTGCTCCTGCACGAGGCCGGCCCAGCCGGTCTGGCGGGCCGCGACCAGCGCGGCGGCCGCCTGGTCACGCAGCGCCGGCAGCGAACGCTGCTCGGACCAGCCATAGGCGACCCACTTGACCATCCGCAGCTTCTCGCCAGGCTGCAGGACGACCGTCGCCGTGACCCGGCCGGCGTCCGCCTCGCTCTCCGCGTAGATCCCGAGCGAGTCCGGGCCCTCGACATGATGGTCCATCGCCGCCGCCACCCGGATCTCGCTGTTACGGGTGATGTGCAGCGTCTCGACCTTGGTGCCGGACGCCCGGTGCAGCTCGGAGACCAGCGGTGACTCGAGGGCCGCCGCCGCCCGCGGATCCCCCTTGAACACCGGCAGCTGCTCGTTGGCGACCAGCTCCGACTGGACCACCACCCGCGCCGGATCGCCGATCGCCTCGACCTCGTAGTAGAAGGCGGCGATCGACCGCTGGGAGAACGACACCAGTCGACCGGACCGCACCCGCACCGCCTGGCCGGCCGGGGAGACCCATTCCACCTCGCGGTGCAGCACGCCCTCCCGGAAATCAAGCTTCCGCTGATGGGAGCGCAGCTCCCCGTACCGCACGTCGAACGGCTCGTCGTCGACCAGCAAACGGATCAGTTTTCCGTTGGTGACGTTGATGACCGTCTGCCCGGACTCCGGATAGCCGTAACCGGCCTCCGCGTACGGCAACGGCCGCAGCTCGTGCACGGAGTTCAGATAGCTGCCGGGCAGACCGTGCGGGTCGCCCTCGTCCAGGTTTCCCCGCAGGCCGATGTGCCCGTTCGACAGCGCGAACAGCGACTCCGACCGGCCGAGATCGTCGACATCGAGCCCCGACTCCCGCAACGTCCACGGGTCGACCACATAGTTCGCCTTGTCGATCATGCCTTGTTGCGCCCGGACGTGGCCGGCTCGAGCAGCTCGGCGAGATCACGCACGACGATGTCGGCGCCGTGCGCGCGCAGGGCCTCGCCGTGGCCCGAGCCGACCCGGTCGACCCCCACCACGAACCCGAACCCGCCGGCCCGCCCGGCCTCGACCCCCGCCAGCGCGTCCTCGAACACCGCCGCCTGCCCGGGCGGCACGCCCAGACGGCGCGCACCGGCGAGGAAGGTGTCCGGCGCCGGCTTGCCGGCCAGGTTCTCCCGAGCCGCGACGACACCGTCCACCACCTGCGCGACCAGAGCGTCCAGACCGGTCACCCGCAGCACCTCGACACAGTTGGCGCTGGAGGACACCACCGCCCGCGGCGTGTCGCCCGCGACGAGTTCGCGCAGGTAGCTGACCGACCCCGGGTAGACATCCACCCCGTGCTCCTGGATCTGCCGCTGCACCAGGATGTTCTTGCGGGTCGCCAGTGCGTGCACCGTGAGCGCGGACGGCGGATCGTCCGGCGTGCCGTCGGGAATGCCGATGTGCCGGGACGCGAGAAACGCCCGGACTCCGTCCACCCGCGGCCGACCGTCCACATGGTCGGCGTAGTCCCGGCCGATGTCGAACGGAACGAACGGGTCGCCGCTGCGGTGCGCCCAGTTCTCCAGAAAGTCGTCGAACATCTCCTTCCACGCAGCCGCGTGAACGGTAGCCGTGTTCGTCAACACACCATCGAGATCGAACAGGCATGCTGTGACGTGATCGGGTAGCCCGTGCATGGTTCTCCCGCCTGTCTTTCGCTTCTGCCGTCGGTCCTTCGCGTTCGCCGTCCGTCCGTCCGTCCGGAACCTCTCGTCCGGGATTTCCCGTCCGGGCCGGGTGACTCCTACCCGTGTCACGCTACGTACCAACGCATCGGACGCCCGCACGCCGCGCGAGAGTCGGGCACCACAACCTGCCGACACCCGTCGGGATCCGCCGGGCCGCCGCACCGGCGGGCCGCTTCGTCCGGCTGACGGACGTGACATGCTCGTACGCGTGCTGCTGTCCGACCGGGACATCCGGGCCGAGATCACCGCGGGCCGGGTCCGCCTTGACCCCCATGACCCCGAGCTGATCCAGCCGTCCAGCGTGGACCTGCGTCTGGACCGGTGGTTCCGCGTCTTCGCCAACCACCGGTACACCCACATCGACCCGTCCATCGAGCAGGACGACCTCACCGAACTGCTCGAGCCGGACGGGGACGAGCCGTTCGTGCTCCACCCCGGAGAGTTCGTGCTCGGCTCGACCCTGGAGATCATCAGTCTCCCCGACGACCTCGCCGGACGGCTGGAGGGCAAGTCGAGTCTGGGTCGCCTCGGCCTGCTGACCCATTCGACGGCCGGCTTCATCGATCCCGGCTTCTCCGGCCACGTGACGCTGGAGCTGTCGAACGTCGCGACCCTTCCGATCAAGCTCTGGCCAGGCATGAAGATCGGCCAGTTGTGCCTGTTCCGGCTGTCCTCACCGGCCGAGCACTCCTACGGTTCGCCGCTCTACGGCTCGCGCTACCAGGGCCAACGCGGCCCGACCCCATCCCGTGCCCACCGCGACTTCACCCGCTGGCCGGTCCGCGACACCCCCTGACCTCTTCGCGCCCCCGGCCGTCCCACCTGGCGCGGTCGCGGGACGAGGCCGGAAACGACGACGGTCCCCGGGCCGCCGCCGATCAGGCTGGCGGCGGCCCGGGGACCGCACGTGACATCGCGGCTAGGCGACCGGTTCCGCGGGCGCGGGCTCGGGCGGAGCGGCCGGCGCGGCCGGCTGCAGGGAGCGGGCCAGCAGCTGGGAGACGTCGAGCACCTCGACGTCTTCCCTGGCCTCACCGGCGAGCTTCTTCTCGGTGACGGCGTCGGTCAGCATGACGATGCAGAACGGGCAGGCGGTCGAGACGACGTCGGGGTCGAGGCCGAGAGCCTCCTCCATCCGGTCGACGTTGACCCGCTTGCCGATCTTCTCTTCCATCCACATCCGCGCGCCGCCGGCGCCGCAGCAGAAGCCACGGTCCTTGCAACGGTGCATTTCCTGACCGCGGATGCCGGGGATGGCCTCGAGAATCTCCCGCGGCGGGGTGTACACCTTGTTGTGTCGACCGAGGAAGCACGGGTCGTGGTAGGTGACCGAGGACTCCACCGGCGTGATCGGCACGAGCTTGCGCTCCTCGACCAGCTTGCCGAGCAGCTGGGTGTGGTGGACGACCTCGTAGGTGCCACCGAGGGAGGAGTACTCGCGGGCGAGGCTGTTGAAGCAGTGCGGGCAGGTCGCGACGATCTTCTTGACGCCCGTTTCGTTCAGCAGCTCGATGTTCGCCTTGGCGATCTCCTGGTAGAGGTACTCGTTGCCGAGCCGACGGGCCGGGTCACCGGTGCACGACTCGTTGGTACCGAGAATGGCGAACTCGACGCCGGCGGTGTGCAGCAGCTCGGCGAAGGCCCGGGCGACCTTCTTGGCCCGGTCCTCGATCGCGCCAGCGCAACCGACCCAGTAGAGGTACTCGACGTCCTCGGGGATCTGCTCGCCGTCACCGATGATGCGGACCTCGAACGGCAGGCCCTCGGTCCACTCGGTCCGAGTGCGCGGCGAGACACCCCACGGGTTGCCGTTGTTCTCCAGGTTGCGCAGCATCACGCCGGCCTCGGACGGGAAGGCCGACTCGATCATCACCTGGTAGCGGCGCATGTCGACGATGTGGTCGACGTGCTCGATGTCGACGGGGCACTGCTCGACGCAGGCGCCGCAGTTGGTGCAGGACCACAACACGTCGGGGTCGATGACCCCGCCCTCCTCGGCGGTGCCGACGAGCGGGCGGTCGACCTGCGGCTGGCCGGGCTGCGGGACCCGGCCGAAGCCGGACTCGGGCACGCCGTGATGGCCGTGGCCGGCGTCCTCCTCGACCCCGGTGACGGCCTTCGGCGCCTCGTCGCCCTCACCCGCACCGGCGCCCTTGGTGGCCAGCAGGTACGGCGCCTTGGCGAACAGATGGTCGCGCAGGTCCATGATGAGGAGCTTCGGCGACAGCGGCTTGCCGGTGTTCCAGGCCGGGCACTGGCTCTGGCAGCGACCACACTCGGTGCAGGTGGAGAAGTCGAGCATCGCCTTCCAGGAGAAGTCCTCGACCTTGCCGACACCGACGATCGGCTCGTCCTCCTCCATCAGCTTCTCGATGTCGGGGGTGGTCGCCAGCGGACCGAGCGCGACCGGCTTGCGCTTGAGCACCACGTTGATCGGTGCCAGGCCGATGTGCAGGTGCTTCGAGTACACCACCAGGACCGAGAAGCCCATGATGACGGCGATGTTGAGCAACAGGAACGCCGTCTCGATGTTCTCGTTCGCGTCGTGCGAGAGCCCGGAGAAGGCGCGGCTCACCGCGTAGGAGGCGAAGGCCCACTTGGTCTGACCCTGCGGCAGGTTACCGGTGTTCCACTGGGCGCCGCGGTAGATCAGCAGGGTCACGACGACGGCCGTGATCAGGCCGAGGATGACCCAGGCCGGCCCGGTGTGCGAGCCGTAGAACCGCGATTTGCGATCGAGGCGGGCCGGCGCGTTCTTCCACCGGATGATCGTGAAGGCGACCAGGCCACCCAACACGGCGACGGCGAAGAAGTCCTCCAGGAAGCCGATGGCCGCCCAGTGCCCGAACAGCGGAATGTGGAAGTCGTCGTCGAACAGACCGCCGTAGGCCTCGATGACGGTCAGGAGCAGGATCGTGAAGCCCCAGAAGGTGAACAGGTGGGCGATGCCCGGCACCGACCACTTCAGCAGCTTGCGCTGGCCACCGACCTCGCTGATCTCCGTCCAGACACGCCCGGGCAGGTCGTCGAGCCGCCCCGGCGCCGGCTGGCCCGACCGGATCAGCCGGAACAGCCAGAACACCCGGCGCCCGGCAACCGCGAGAGCGATCAGGGTGATCGCTCCACCGATCGCAAGTCTCACAGCATCCTCCATCTGGACCCACCACTTCGGGCGAGCCTACTCGTACTGACCAGTAACTTATGCGGCGAGTGAGCTGTGCCACCCGCCCCACGAACTGCGGTTCGGGCGACTCGTCACGCCGGCCCTTCGGTCCCGCTTCTCACTCCAGTCACTCCAGGTCGCGACCTGCGGCCCGAGACGGACCCGAACACCGACCCGGCATCGGACCACTGTCGCTCCAGCGCCGAGGGGTAGCGCGCCCGCCCACCCCGACCCTGCCACGATGTGGTCCGAGCGGCCCGACATAGGGGGTTGGAAGGTCCGATCGCCCGCGCCGATCGACCGGGCCTGCTACTTTCGGTGGCATAGTCCCAACCAGCACGCAACATTCCACACCCGTTTCGACTACCCGTCGTCACGGTCGACAGAAGCACGTCCTGCGCCTGGCCGGACCCGGTCACCGGTCGAGGCGGTCGAGGCGGTCACCTTTCGCCTCCCCGCCAGCACCCCGACCGGTCCGCAGGTGCGCCAACTAACGATGTCAACCCTTGTGTCACAGGGACAACCGACGCACGATAGAGCTGGCTTCTCGCCCATGGTGACCGGGCGATCGGACCACGCGCGGCGCCTGGATCATCAAGGTGCCCGTGGGTCCGCACCAGCGCTGCCGCGATGCCGCCCGGCACATCCAGCGGACGGCTCCCTACCCACGTTGACGACCCCTGCGAACCATGGTGGGCACGATGGCGACGATCACCCGGCCGACGATGACCCGAGTCGGCCGCCCCGGTCATTCCCTGCAGACCGAGTACCAGCGGGCCCGCGAGACCCAGGCGCTGGTCCGCCGCGACCGGCTGGCCCGGCAGCTGCCCCGCACGGCCGGCCGCGCCGCCGTCGTCGGGCTGATACTGGCCCTGGTCATCGGGTTCGGGCTCGGGCAGCCCGCGGTGGCGATCGCCGTGTTCTTCGTGGTGTTGCTGGCCTGGCCGCTCGGCATCGTGGTCGCCTCCTTCGGCAGCGCGCCCGACATCGAACTGCTGCGTGAGGGCGCCGAGGCCGAGCGCAAGACGGCGCGAGCCATCGCCCGGCTGCGCCGCAACGGCTACCTCATTCTTCATGACCGCGCGGTGCCCTACTCCGAGGCGACCATCGGTCACCTGCTCATCGGGCCGGGCGGGGTGATGGTGCTCGGCAGCGACAACAGCAAGGGCACGTTGCGTTATACCAAGGGCGGTGCGATCTGCGACGGGGAGTCGCTCAAGCCCGTCATCGACCGGATCGCCTGGCTGGGCAGCGAGGTGCGCAGCCAGATCCGCAGCGCCCTACCCATGATCAAGATTCCGGTCAGCCCGATCCTGGTCATGGTCGAGGCCAACGTGCTGTGGAGCGACGGCGCGCTCGAGGGCGTCACGATCATCAGCATCAAGGACGTCTCCACCTTCATCCGCAAGAAGGCGGGTCGACTCAACCCGGGCGAGGTGCGCCAGATCGTCGCCGCGGCCGAGCGGCTCTTTCCCGCGTACACCGCCAACCGGCTCGCCGAGCACGTCACGGTCGATCGCGACCAGTGGGTCACCCTGATGGACGCGCTGCGCACCATCCGTGAACGCGACGGGGACGCCAGCGACATGCTCGACCGGCTGGCCCAGATCGAGGCCGATCTGGGCCGCCAGGCCGACCTCGGGCCCCAGGCGGGAATCGAGGCTGCGGCTGTCAGCGACCGCGCCGACGGGCGTGGCGGTGTGCCCCTGGCCGTCCCGGGCCAGCCGGCGGACGCCCGCGACAGTGCCCCGTCGGATGACGAGCCGGTTGCCGCGGCGCCCGAGGGTCCCACCGACACCAGCCCCAGCCCGATCGCCTCGATCGGCCTGGCGGCCATGCCGGACCAGAACGCCCCCCGCCCGCGCCGAGGCCGCATCCTCGCCGCTGTCCGCCCCCCGCGCGACCCCGTCGAGCGCACCGGTGCCACCGGCCGCCACAGCGACCCTCCGGCCGACCCACCGCCCCCCGCGGACTCCTGACCACCGGTGCGCTGATCGCAGCTGCACGCACGACCACAGATCCCCCACATCCGACCTGAGCCACCACGCACCGCCGGCCGGTCGCCAGGTCGTCCACTGGCGACCGGCGGCTGTTCGGCCGTGCCAGGCACCGGTCGACCGCGCCTTGGTCGCTGGCTGCTTTCCAGGATGGTCACCAACCGGCGCGTTGCAGCCTGGCCATCGGTCTCATCGCTGTGCCGGGCCGTTCGCTCACGTCCCCCGTGACGACCGCGGGCATCAAGGCGACTGATGCCGCCATCCCAGTGCGGGTAGTGCGCTGTCCGCGAATGTTCACAGGCAGCACACTGGTACCTGCCTGTACCGCGACAGTGGCTGCCCAGCGGCAGTGGCTGGCTGGCCAGGCCGTCGCTGGGCGGCCAGGCCGTCGCTGGCCGGCGTCCACCACGATCCGTTGGTGCTCTTCGGGGTTGTCCGGACACCATCCGAGGTCACGTGGCTCCGCGGGCCTGGTTTCGCCCGCCGACCCCGCCACCGTCACGGGCTGTCATCGAGATCGGCGGGCCGGGTGCGGCGGATGGGTCCTTCTATAGGGATGAAACGAACAAAATTTCGGTTTGACCCCTACAGAAGGACCACATTGATCGACACGCCCGGGATTGCCGCGACCCGCGGGGCCACTTTGATTACGGTGTGTCATATCGATTGCCGGGTGGGGGGTCAGCGGTCACGGGTGGCTTCCTCCAGCCCCGGATGGTGCGCCCGCGGCCACCCCGGCACCCAGCACACCCGGCCACAACCGGAAACGTTCATGGACGGCGCAGTAGCGGCACCCACCCGGAGCCCCGCCCAGCGGCTCCGGCGCGGACGGTGGCCGGGCATCTCACCAGATCGGCGATGGACGCCTCCTGCCGGCCGAGTCTGCGAGCAGTAGGGCTCCAGGACGAACTTGAGCGAGGTAGACTCATGTCTGTCCGGAATGGGTTGGCGTCCGATCCTGAGTCGAGTACACTCAACCTACTGAGAAGATCTACCGTGAGTTCGTAAGCGTTAGCCACGAGCACGTCAGTCACTGGCACGTCAGTCACTGGCACCGGTACCAGCAACAGGCCCGGTGCCGGTGACGAGCATCAGTAGCACCGCATTCTCCGGGTGCCCCTCGGCGAGCGCGGTCATCCGAGAGGTCCCATCCCCACGAGGTCGGCTCACGCGCACCGATGGGCGTCGCCGACATGGATCGAGAGGCACACAGACATGGCACGAGCGGTCGGCATCGACCTCGGCACCACGAACTCCGTCGTGAGCGTGCTCGAGGGCGGTGAACCCACGGTGATCGCCAATGCCGAGGGCTCCCGGACGACCCCGTCGGTCGTGGCCTTCGCGAAGAACGGCGAGGTCCTGGTCGGCGAGGTCGCCAAGCGTCAGGCGGTCACCAACGTCGAGCGCACCATCCGGTCGGTCAAGCGGCACATGGGCACCGACTGGAAGATGAAGGTCGACGCGAAGGAGCTCACTCCGCAGGAGATCAGCGCCTTCATCCTGCAGAAGCTCAAGAGGGATGCCGAGTCCTACCTCGGCGAGCCGGTGGCCGACGCGGTCATCACCGTCCCCGCCTACTTCGACGATGCGCAGCGCCAGGCCACCACCGAGGCCGGCACGATCGCGGGCCTGAACGTCCTGCGGATCGTCAACGAGCCGACTGCCGCCGCGCTCGCCTATGGCCTGGACAAGGGCGAGAAGGAGCAGACCATCCTGGTCTTCGACCTCGGCGGCGGCACGTTCGACGTGTCACTGCTGGAGATCGGCGACGGCGTGGTCGAGGTGAAGTCCACCTCTGGTGACACCCAGCTCGGCGGTGACGACTGGGACCAGCGGATCACCGACCACCTGATCAAGACCTTCAACGGTCAGCACGGGGTCGACCTCGGCAAGGACAAGATGGCGCTGCAGCGGCTGCGTGAGGCTGCGGAGAAGGCCAAGATCGAGCTCTCTCAGTCCAGCCAGACCACGATCAACCTGCCGTACATCACAGCGTCGGCCGACGGCCCGCTGCACCTGGACACGGCGCTGACCCGCGCCGAGTTCCAGCGGCTGACCGCGGACCTCATCGACCGCTGCCGGCATCCGTTCCAGCAGGCGGTCAAGGACGCCGGCATCAAGGTCAGCGACATCGACCACGTCGTGCTCGTCGGTGGCTCCACCCGGATGCCCGCCGTCGTCGACCTGGTCCGTGACCTGACCGGCGGCAAGGAGCCCAACAAGGGCGTCAACCCGGACGAGGTCGTCGCCGTCGGCGCCTCCCTACAGGCCGGTGTGCTCAAGGGCGAGGTCAAGGACGTTCTGCTCCTCGACGTCACCCCGCTGTCCCTCGGGATCGAGACGAAGGGGGGAATCATGACCAAGCTCATCGAACGCAACACGACGATTCCCACCAAGCGCTCGGAGATCTTCACCACGGCGGAGGACAGCCAGCCATCCGTGCAGATCCAGGTTTTCCAGGGTGAGCGCGAGATGGCCGCGTACAACAAGAAGCTCGGCATGTTCGAGCTGACCGGCCTGCCGCCCGCCCCGCGGGGTCTGCCCCAGATCGAGGTGACCTTCGATATCGACGCCAACGGCATCGTGCACGTGTCCGCCAAGGATCTGGGCACGGGCAAGGAGCAGTCGATGACGATCACCGGTGGCTCCGCGCTGCCGCGGGACGACATCGACCGGATGGTTCGGGACGCGGAGCAGTTCGCCGAGGAGGACCGTCAGCGTCGCGAGGAGGCCGACACCCGCAACAAGGCAGAGACGCTGGTCTACTCCACGGAGCGGTTCCTCGCGGAGAACGGCGACAAGCTCGACGCCACGCTGAAGACCGATGTGGAGGAGAAGCTCGGCACCCTGCGCGGTGCCGTCGCGGGCACCGACACGGCCGCGATCCGTGAGGCGGCTGACGCGCTGGCGGCGGCCAGCCAGGCGCTGGGCCAGGCCATGTACGCGCAGGCCGCCCAGGACGGCGCCGGTGCGCCGGGTGCCGCCGGTGGCCCGGCGGACGATGACGTGGTCGACGCCGAGATCGTGGACGAGGAGGACAAGAAGTGACCTCCAGCCAGTCCGGCGACTGGTGGGGCACCAGCCAGGAGGAAGGCGAGGAGCCCCGGGTGGTCGTCCGTGACCGCCGGCGGATCGACCCCGACAGCGGGGAGGTCCGTCCGGAGACCGGCGCGGCTACCGGGGGAGCAGCCGGCGGCGACGCCACCGAGTCCCGTCTCGCGGCCGACCCGGCAGACCTCGAGCTGATCGAGTCGCTGCGGTTGCAGGCGGCCGAGCGCACCGCCGATCTGCAGCGGCTCAAGGCGGAGTTCGACAACTACCGTCGCCGGGTCGAGCGTGACCGGCAACAGATCGGCGAGCAGGCCACCGCCAAGGTGCTCACCAGCCTGCTGTCCGTCCTGGACGACCTCGGCCGCGCCCGCGACCACGGCGATCTCGAAGGCCCGTTCAAGGCCATCGCGGAGGCGTTGGAAACAGCGCTTGAGGCGGCCGGGCTGGAGCGGTACGGCGTGGCCGGCGACGAGTTCGACCCATCCGTGCATGAAGCACTCATGCACTCGTACCGCTCCGATGTCAGTGGCCCCACCTGCGTCGATATCTTCCGGGCCGGCTATCTTCACGCGGGGCGGGTCCTGCGCCCGGCCCAGGTATCCGTCGCCGAGCCCTCCGGGGAACCGGCCGAGTCGGTGGAGCCTGCGGTCGCTGCGCCCGGGCCGGTCCCGGACGACACCGGCACGATTCCCGGCCCGGACCATGGCGGGCCCACCGTCAGCGCCGGCTGAGATCGGTCGGTGGGGGGGGGGGCGCGGGCGGGGCCGGGGCCCCCCCCCCCCCGGGGCCCCCCCCCCCCCCCCCCCCACCCCCCCCGCCCCCCCCCCCACCCCCCCGCCCCCCGCCGG
>NZ_JAMQQG010000058.1 GCF_023716925.1 Frankia sp. R82 | reverse complement strand
CGCGCCGATCTCCTCAAGACCGCCAGCCGCCTCGACCTCGCCGCATAACCGACGAACTTGCGCCGATCACCACTAGCAGCCCCAGCCGTCACCGCCCCAACCGCCGCCCCAGCCGCCGCCGCCCCAACCGCCGCCCCAGCCGCCGTCGCCCCAGCCGCCGCCGCCCCAACCGCGGCGCCAGCCCCAGCCGCCGCCGCCGAAACCGATGACGAATCCGTGGGTCACGGCCTGGAACGAGCCCTGCGCACGCAGAGCCGGTGCTTCGTACTGCGCCATCATGAGGAGTTCCTCCGTTCCTGTCCTTACCGGACACGGTCGTAACCGATTGTCACGGCCATGTCACTCATGCTAGGCGGCGGGTGTTCAGCGTCGGTTCAGTCGTGTTGTGTGCGCGGGCTGGGGGCGCTGACGGTGCTGGTGGGAACGTTGCGCGGGCGGCGAATGAGGAACGCGGCGCTGGTCGCGGCGAGCAGGGCAAGGGCGGACAGCGCCCAGCCGATGCCGCGCTCGGCGTGCCGGGTCGCGCCGTCGTCGCCGGCGAGGGTGAGAAACAGCGTGCCGACGGTGGCCACGCCGATGACCTGGCCGAGCTGCATCAGGGTGAGCAGCAGGCCGCTGGCGTCGGGAGCGTCCTCGACCGGGACGTGCTCCAACGCCACCGACATGATCAGCGGCATGACGCCGAGACCGAGGCCGACCAGCGCGGTGACGATCTCGTAGCCCACACCGCCGTCCGCGGTCGGTCCGAGGAACAGGTAGGCGACGGCGGCGAAGGTGAGCCCGAACGGAATCGCCGACCGACGCCACCGCCCTGAAAGTCGCGGCACACTCAGACTGACCAGCGCGAACGCCCCGACGCAGGGGATGAACGCGAGTCCCGAGCGCAGTGGGCTCATGCCCAGCTGGCCCTGCAGGTGCAGGGTCGTGGTGAACAGGAACGCCCCCCACGTGGACGGCGCGAGCAGCAGCGCCCCCCCGGCGGCGGGCAGGCCCGGGGCACGCAGCACCCGCGGGGAGATCAGCGGACGGCCACCGCCCGTGGCGACATGCCGTTCCACCAGGACGAACACCGCGGCGAGCACGGCGGACACGCCGAGCGAGGCGAACGTCCAGGCGGGCCAGCCCAGGTCGTGCCCGAGGATCAGCGGCAGGACGAACAGCAGCACCGCCGCGCTGAGCACGGCCAGCCCCGCAAGATCGAGTGTGGGCTCGCGGTGGCCCCGGTCGGCCGGCATCACCTGGGGCGCGACGAGCAGCAGTAGAAGGCCGATCGGTACGTTCACCAGGAACACGGCCCGCCAGCCACTGCCAAACAGGTCGGCGCTGACCAGCAGTCCACCCACGGCCTGCCCGACGACCACCCCGCCGGCGACGACCGCGGCGAAGTAGCCGAGCGCCCGGTTGCGGGCGGCTCCGGAGTAGGTGCGCTGGATCAGGCTCATCACCTGCGGCGTCATCAGCGCCGCGCTCGCCCCCTGGGCGAACCGGAACCCGATGAGCGATCCCGTCTGCGGAGCGAGCCCGCAGGCCGCCGAGGTGAGGGTGAACGCGGCGAGTCCGGCGAGGAACGCGCGCCGATGCCCCAGGATGCCGCCAAGGCGCGCCCCGGTGATCAGCAGCACCGCGTAGCTGATGATGTACCCGGCGGCGACCAGCTGCAGGCCGGCGTCGGAGACATTCAGGTCCGTCCGCAGCGTCGGCAGGGCGACGTTGACGATGCTGACGTCGAGAATCGCCATGAACTGTCCGACGAGCACCACCCCGAGCATCAGCCCCGCCGGCGCCCGCCGGACCGGCGGATCACCGTGACTCGAGGTGCTCGCGGGTGTTCCGGCCGGGGCCGGGACCGGAGCCGGGATCGGAGCCGGGATCGGAGCCGGGATCGTCGGAGGCGAGACGGTGGCGGAGGGCGAACCCGCGGTCTGGGCGGGAACCGAGGTTGGGACGGCCGTCGCGGCCGTGAGGGTGGCCCTGGCCGGGGTGGCGGAACGGAACATGCTCCAGATCCTGCGGCCGAACGGATACCAGTAACGAGAGCCCGTTGATACTGGTACTGACAGCACCTGGCACATCCACGCCTGACCGGCCACGCTGGACCCATGACGACGACGCCGCCCTGGCCCGCCCCCGGTTCCGGTCCCCGGGTCCTGCGGTCCGTCCGTGGCGCACCGCCGAACCCCGGGCTGTCCGACCGGCTGGCGACAGACCGGCTGACAACTGACCGGCTGGTCGCCGATCGGGGGGCGTCGGACCGGTATGCGCCGCAGCGCCGGGAGGAGCTCGCGTCGTTTCTGCGCAGCCGGCGCGGGCGGATCACCCCGCACGACGTGGGCATGCCGCCCGGCCCGCGCAGGCGCACCCCGGGGCTGCGTCGCGAGGAGGTCGCCCAGCTCGCCGGGGTGGGTGTCACCTGGTACACCTGGCTGGAGCAGGGTCGGCCGATCAACGTCAGCGGTCAGGTTCTCGATGCGGTGGCCCGTACCCTGCGCCTGGACGCGGCCGAGCGTGTCCACCTGTTCCGCCTCGCCGACGTCGCACCACCGCCGTCCACCGGGGATGCCTCGGTGGACCTGCCGCCCGAGGTCCGCGGGATTCTCGACGGTCTCGATCCGCTGCCGGCCATAGTGACCAACACCCGTTCCGACGTGCTGTGCTGGAATGACGCCTACGCCGCCCTGCTCCCCGGGATCGTCGAGGCGGCACCGCCGCGGCGCAACACGTTCTGGTTCGCCTTCACCACGCCGCCGTGCTGCAACCCGCTGCGCAACCTCGACGAGCAGGCCGCCGAGTACGTCGCGATCCTGCACTACCGGTACAGCCAGCATGTCGGCGAGCCGGGCTGGCAGGAGTTCGTGCAGGGCCTGAGCGAGGCCAGCGAGCTGTTCGCCCGGCTGTGGGCCACCCACGACGTCGCCCCACCCCGCCCGTGCGACAAGGTCTACCACTACCCGGCCACCGGCGAGATCGATCTGCGCGCCACCCACCTCGACCTCAGCGACCGCACCGGCGTCCGGTTGACCGTTCTCACCCCCGTCGACGAGGCCAGTCGCACCCGTCTGGCCTGGCTGCGCGCCCACCCCGAGGCCGCCCGCCCCGACCACGCTCACTGAGCCCACCCACCTCGGCCGGCTCGCTCGCCCCGGCCGGCCGATCACCGGCGAGCCCCCGATTGTTCGGGGGCAGGCCCGGCAGACCGCCCGTCGAGCACGGCGAGCCCCGGCGACGGACGGGTTTCTGGGCCTTTCCGGTCGGAGATCGGCGGATTGCCGGGCGGCTGGGGGGTGGCGTGCGTCGCGCCTGGTCGTACAGTCAGGCCGTGACCATGCGGGACAGCCCTGCGCGCGACGAACCCGGCCCCGTGCCGTCGTCGGCCGCACCGGTGCCCACGTCGGCGGGCCGCGGGCCCGGCGCCGGCGCGCCCTACACCCCTGGTGAGATCGTCGTACACCGGTCGTTCACGACCAAACGGCTGGTGTTCGTCCGCACCGGGCATGTGATCGGCTACGACGAGCGCGGCCTGCGACTGTGGATTCCGCACGGCTGCCCGATGGCGGTGGAGCTCAGCGCCGACGGGCGGGGCCTGCGGGACATGCCGTTCGCCGAGTGGGTCCGCCAGCCGACGGTGATGACGACCTCGGTGTGGCGCGGCCCGAACATCTTCATGCTGGTTCCACTGCAGGGCGCGCATTCGGTCTGGTGGTTCTGGGACTGGCAGGGCCGCTTCGTGCGCTGGTACATCAACCTCGAGGAGCCCGCGGTCGCCTGGCGTCGCGACGGGCTCGTCGGCGTCGACACCACCGATCACGACCTCGACGTGTGGGTCACCCCCGCGCACACCTGGGAGTGGAAGGACGAGCACGAGCTGGCCGAGCGCCTGGCCTTCCCCGAGCACTACTGGGTGAGTGACCCGGATGCGGTGCGGGCCGAGGGAGAGCGCCTGCTGCGCCTGGTCGAATCCGGCGCCTTCCCCTTCGACGGAACCTGGACGGACTTTCGCCCGGATCCGTCCTGGGAGACCCCGACGAGCCTGCCGCCCGGCTGGGACCGCCCCCGGGCCTGACTCGTTCCTATGCCCACCGCCCTGACCGCAGGCGCCCGCCACGGTGCCACCCGGGCGGACCGGAAACAGCCGCACCGGAGCCAGCGGCGGAATCTGCGTCGCCCGCCGTTCCCGCCTCGCAGGTCTACCCTTCGTCGCCGTCCCGCCCGGCGTCGCCAGTAGGCTCCGCGCCGCCCACGGTCGGGATGGCCGCCCATCCGGACCAGCGCAGATGCGACACGATGATCGCTGGGCCGGTCGGAGGCAGGGACTGGTACTGCGGATAGCGGGCCGCGAGGGCCTCGACGGCCATGGTGTGCTCCTGCTCGCCGGCCAGCACGATACGCGCAAGACCGTCCGCGCGTGCCCACCACAGCCGTGACCAGTCGTCATCATAATGATCAGCGAGCAGGCTGACGGCAGGATTGGCAAGGATGTCGCGTAGGCGGCGCAGACCTGTCCTGGTTCGCTTCGGTCTGTGGTCGACCACGGTGACGATCGCCGCGCCGCCGCTGTGGTCAACCGCCTCGAACCGGGCCAGCGTGACCGCGAACGTGACCGGCACGACCAGTGGCGGGCCACCCAGGCCGCTGGTGGCCAGCCGCGCCACCCGCGCTGCCGCGAACCGTTGCCGGGCCTGGTCGCTGTCGAACCGCACGATGCCACCTCCTCCGTCGTTGCCACGCGACCCCCGTGTGCCTCGACTCGTGTGCCTCGACCCGTGTGCCTTGACTGCTCCGGCTGCCGCCGGCCCTTGCTGGACTCGAGATCGAACATATGTTCTCATGGGTTCATGCGTTGGGACAACCTCCGACTCGCGGACGCGGAGCCGAGCGAGGCGGGAACGCCGCCGGTTCTGCTGGCCCGCGGTGCGGTGGCCCGTACCACCGACACCCCGAGTTCGCGGGCGTCACGTTCCTCGAGGTCCAGGCCCGTTCGGCGCTCAACCGCGTGCCGCCGGCGTACCGGATGCCTTTTCGCTGGACGATCAATCCCTATCGCGGCTGTACGCACGCCTGTCGGTACTGCGTCGCCCGCTCCACCCATCGCTGGCTGGATCTCGACGCCGGGCACGACTTCGACACGCAGATCATCCACACCGATCGTGCCGCGTCCACGCCCCGGTGCCCGCGAGTGGTGTCTGGCCTGGCTCGCCGAGCATCATCCGGCATTGGTCGGACCGTACCGGCGGCGGTACGGCGACGGTGCCTACGCCGCCCGTTCCTACCAGGAACGGATCGCCGCCCAGGTCCGTGAGCTCGCCGAACGTGCCGGAATCGGGGCCGGTGCACCCCGTTCCGCGCCGCGCGGTATCGGGCGGGCGGCTGCCGTAGGAGGTCAGCACCTGGTGGTGCCACCGCGGGGGCAGCTGGCGCTGCCCGGAATGGACGGCTGACGGTGGCTGGAGAGCTCAGAGCTGCGGTCCTCGCCGGGGCGATGGCCGTGCTGGGCGGGTACGTCCGTACCGCCGCTCGGGCGTACGCGAGACTGGCGGGATGTCCGCCACGCTCATCGCCTCCGGCCTCACCGTCACCCGCGGTGGGGCGACCATTCTTGACGGGATCTCCCTCACTGTGGCGCCCGGCGATCGGATCGGCGTGGTGGGTCCCAACGGGGTCGGTAAATCGACGCTGCTGCGGGCCCTCGCCGGGCTGCTGCCCCTCGACTCCGGCCGCCTTGATCTTGCGCCGCCGAGCGCCGGTGTCGGCCTGCTGCCTCAGGAACCCGACCGTTCACCGGGCGAGACTCTGCGCGCCTTCCTGCACCGGCGCACCGGAGTCGCCGCCGCCCAGCAGGAACTGGACGCCACCACCGAGGCGCTTGTCGCCGGCGGCCCCGGGGCCGACGACCAGTACAGCGTGGCGCTCGAACGCTGGCTCGCGCTCGGCGCGGCCGACCTCGACGCCCGTGCCGAGGAGGTCTGCGCCGATCTTGGGCTGCCCGCCGACGCTCTCGACAGCGAGACCACGACGCTGTCGGGTGGTCAGGCCGCCCGCGGGTCACTCGCCAGCGTCCTGCTCTCCCGGTTCGACATCACCCTGCTCGACGAGCCCACGAACGACCTTGACTTCGACGGTCTCGACCGGCTCGAACGCTTCGCCCGCCAGGTCTCCGGAGCGCTCGTCGTCGTCAGCCACGACCGGGAGTTCCTCGACCGCACCATCGACACGGTCGCCGAGATCGACCCGCACCAGCACGGCCTCACCCTGTTCGCCGGCGGCTGGTCGGCGTATCTGGAGGCCCGCGAGGTCGCTCGCCGGCAGGCCCGTGAACGCTTCGAGGACTATGCCGACGAACGCTCCGACCTGGTCGCCCAGGCACAGCGGCAGCGAGAGCAGTCCGTGCGCGGGGCGGTGCGCGCCAAACGGCGCGCCCCCGACGGCGACCGGGCCGCCCGCGGCGCGCGGATCGAGGCCGCGACGAAGAGCGCAGCCCGGGTCCGTTCCATCGAAAGCCGCCTCGACCGGCTCGAGGCGGTTGACGAGCCGCGCAAGGAATGGCAGCTGCGTATGTCGATCGCCACCGCGCCGCGGTCCGGCGACGTGGTGGCAACGCTGTCCGGCGCCACGGTGCGCCGGGGCGGGTTCACCCTCGGCCCGGTCGACCTCACCGTCGCCTGGGCTGACCGGATCGTCATCACCGGGCCGAACGGCGGCGGCAAGTCGACGCTGCTCGGCGCGCTGCTCGGCCGGGTCCCGCTCGACGACGGTGGTCAGTCGCTGGGCTCCGGGGTGCGCCTCGGCGAGATCGACCAGGCCCGCGAGCGCTTCCGCGGCGAGCAGACCTGCGTCAGTGTCGCCGAGGAGGCCACGGGTTGGCCGGCCGGGCAGGTACGGACCCTGTTCGCCAAATTCGGCCTCGGCGCCGACCAGGCGATTCGGCCTGCCGCATCGTTGTCTCCAGGTGAACGCACCCGAGCCGGCCTGGCGCTGCTGCAGGCCGTGGGCGTCAACTGCCTCGTTCTCGACGAGCCCACCAACCACCTTGACCTGCCCGCCATCGACCAGCTGGAACAGGCCCTCGAGGGCTACGCCGGCACGCTGCTGCTCGTCACCCACGACCGGCGGATGCTCGACGCCGTGTCGGTCACCCGCCGGCTGCACGTCGCCGACGGTCGGGTCAGCGAGCAGAGCGTCTGACCTGACCGGCTGACCAGGACCGTCGGATGGCTGACGCCGCCATACCCTGGCGGCCGACGGGGCCCGAGTGCAACAGTGACGCCATGACACAGAACGTCCCGCCCGGCTGGTATGCCGATCCGAGTGGGCAGCACGGTTCCCGGTGGTGGGACGGCAACCAGTGGACCGACCACACCCAGCCCACCCCGCCGCCTGTCGCACCCGGCCAGCCTCAGCAGGCAGACCAGTCCCGGTACGCGGGCCAGGGCCAACAGCAGCACGCCGTTCAAGGTCCGCACTCCGGCCAGGGCCAGCAGTATGCGGGCCAGCAGTATGCGGCAGGTCAGGGCCAGCAGTATGCAGGGCGGGGCAGCGGTGCGGGCGCGGTGGGCTGGGGGACGCCGCAGGGCGTCGTGCCGGCGCCCGTGCAGACCAACCACACCCCGGAGCGGGTGCAGCGACAGGTGCGTGAACAGGCGGGGTTGCCGGCCGCCGGGCCGGGCGGCGGGTCGCTGTTCAGCGAGCCGGTTCTGGTCGTCAACCAGAAGAGCAAGATCATCGAGGTGACGAACGAGTACGCCGTCTTCGACCAGCAGGGCCGTCAGATCGGCTCGGTGGTGGAGGTCGGGCAGAGCGCACTGAAAAAGGCGGTGCGGGTGCTCTCCTCGTGGGATCAGTTCCTCACCCATCGGCTGGAGGTCCGCGACGCGGCCGGCGTGCCGCAGTTGCTGCTGGTCCGGCCCGCGAAGGTCTTCAAGTCGAAGGTCATCGTCTCGACGCCCGACGGCGCCGAGCTCGGCACGATCTCTCAGCAGAACGTCTTCGGCAAGATCCGCTTCGACCTGCAGTCCGGCGGCGCCACGATCGGAGCGATCAAGGCCGAGAACTGGCGGGCGTGGAACTTCTCGATCGTCGACCACACCGAGACCGAGGTCGCCCGGGTCACCAAGACCTGGGAGGGCCTGGTGCGGAACATGTTCACCACGGCCGACAACTACGTCGTCCAACTGCATCGCCCACTGCCGCAGCCGCTGCTGAGCATGGTCGTGGCCTCGGCCCTCACCATCGACACCGCCCTCAAGCAGGACAGCCGCGGCCTCGGCTGACCCGACGGTTCCGCGGAACCGGCCCGCCGACCCTGCTGGCCCACCCGCCGGCTCCGTCTGTCGTGCGCACGCTGTGGCAGACATGGTGGGAAAGCAGGGCGAAGGTCCTCGTGAGCGGGAAGTTCCTCGTGAGCAGAGTGGCGGCGGGACGGGGCGGGACGGTGATGGACGAGTCGGTGGCGCGGGCTGGCGACGGGGTGCGGCGGGACAACGTGGTAGCGCGCCGGGCGGCCGTTCGGGCTTCGCATCGATCGGCGTGGTGGGAGACTGAACGTGTGAATGCGCACGGGACGTGCCCGGAAGGCCCGCCGTCGATGACCCCGGACATTCAGCGGGTGCTGGTCGTCGGTAGCGGTGGCGCGGGAAAAAGCACGCTGGCGCGGGAGATCGCACGCAAGGCCGGCCTGCCGGTGATCCATCTTGACCGGTACTTCTGGCAGCCGGGCTGGGCCGCCACGCCCGTGGAGGAGTGGCGGGCGGTCGTCGCCGGGCTCGTCGCGCGGCCGGCGTGGGTGATGGACGGCAACTACGGTGGCACGCTGGACCTGCGCATACCGGCTGCCGAGCTGATCGTGTTCCTGGACCTGCCGCGGCGGGTTGCGATGATCCGGGCGGTGCGTCGCTGGGCCCGCTGGCGCGGGCGGACCCGTCCGGACATGGGCGCCGGCTGCCCGGAGAAGATGGACGTGTCGTTCCTGCGGTGGATATGGACCTACCCGCGGGAAAGCCGCAACCGGCTGCTGCAGGCCCTGGATGCGCACGGCGCCGCAGCCCGGGTCGTGCGCCTGTGCAGTCCCCGTGAGGTGCGGGCGTGGCTCGGCGCCGCGGCGGCGCCGGCGCTGCCGCGCATGCGTCCGCTGTCCGCCGGCACCTGAGACGGCCGGGCGCTGACCCTCGGCGGTTGTGGGTCAGCGGCGGGCGAAGAGTCTCGCGGTGGAGATCCGGTCGCCGGGGCGGGGCCGCTCCTGGTCGGGCAGGGCACGCAGCCGGTCGAGCGCCGGCACAACGGCCCGCGCCCACATGACGTCGTCGAGGTCCCACAGGTGGGACCAGACTCGGGCCTCGACCTGGTCCGCCGCCTCGCGCGGGGAGAGGATGCCACGTTCCTCGCGTGGGAAGGTGAACTCCTCGACCAGGCCAAGGCCGTGGGTGGCGGCGAGCGCCGGCAGCGCGCCGGAACGGTCCTCGCGAGCACGGGCGGTGTCCAGGTCGGCGCGCAGGTCCCGCAGCACGGCACCGACGTCGCTGGGGCGGGCGAGCTCCCCTCCGCCGACGACGGCCAGCCGCCCGCCGGGGCGCAGCACCCGCGCGAGTTCACCGAGCACCGCCCCCGGATCACCGACCAGGTGCAGGACGTGCACGGCCAGGCTGGCGTCGATCAGCCGTTCGCCGGGCAGCCGGTCGGCCAGCGCGGCGGCGACGCGGCGACCGCGTTCCTCGCCGCCGCGGGTCGCGTCGTAGCGGTGGGCGATACGGTCGAAGTTCACGGAGGTCGCCACGCGAGCCACGCTATGACGGCGGACGGCGGGCGGCACCGCCATCCGGGAGATCGTGAGGGCGAAGGGCCGACATGAGTGCAGTGATCATCGATGGTAAGGCCGTGGCCGCGCGGGTGCGGGCGGACGTCGCCCGGGACGTCGCCGAGTTCCGCGCGGCGACGGGGCAGCAGCCGGGGCTTGCGACGGTGCTGGTCGGCGACGACCCGGCATCCGCGGTCTACATCGGCGGCAAACGTAAGGCGTGTACCGAGGCCGGGATGGCCGACCTGCACCAGCATCTGCCCGCCGACACCGGGCAGGACGAGGTCGCCGCCCTGCTGGACGCGCTCGCCGCCGACCCGGCCGTGTCCGGCATCCTGCTGCAGCTGCCCGTCCCGAAGGGTCTGGACGGTTCGGCGCTGGTCGGGCGGATCCCGCCGGGCAAGGACGTCGACGGGCTGACCACCGCGAGTGTCGGCCTGCTTTCCCGCGGCCTGCCAGGCCTGCGTCCGTGCACCCCGTCAGGGGTCATCGAGCTGCTCGATGCCTACGAGGTGCCGCTTGAGGGGACGTCCGCGGTGGTCGTCGGCCGTTCGGAGCTGGTCGGACGGCCCGTCGCCCAGCTGCTGGCCGACCGCAACGCCACCGTCACCATCTGTCATTCGCGCACGCGCGATCTCGCTGCGGTCACCCGGGGCGCGGACGTGCTCGTCGTCGCCGCCGGCAGGCAGGCCATCATCGGCGCGGACGCGGTGAAGCCCGGCGCGACCGTCATCGACGTCGGCATGCACCGTACCGAGGCGGGGCTGCGTGGTGATGTCGCGTTCGACGAGGTGCGCGAGGTCGCCGGCTTCCTCACGCCCGTCCCCGGCGGGGTGGGGCCGATGACGATCGCGATGCTGCTGCGCAACACCCTGCAGGCCGCCCGCGCGGCCGCCGGGGTCACCATCCCGGCCTGACGGGCTCGCCATGGATGGCGGACGAAGATCGTGACGTAAGGTTACGGATTCTGTCATCCATGGCGGTTCGCCATGATTTTTCCAGCGGCGTTCCGGAGCGAACGTCGTTTCCCCGAGGCCGCGCCACCGCCCTCGGGCATTTCCTGCGTGCCAGGCCGACGGGCCCGGAGATTGTTGCGGAAAGCACAGTCGAGGTAACCCAAAAGAGCTATCTGGGCCTAGCCAATTCGGGCACATCATCCCATTTACTGCCATCGTCCCCTTCGCGATGTCCGTCGAGAACAGCGACGCGCGACGGCTGGTGACCCGCGGTACTCGCGAGTCGGCGCGGCTAGGGGTGTGGTGTGCGCCAGGTGCCCGTCAGCATCGTGGTTCCCGCGTTCAACGAGGCAGCCCGGCTGCCCCGGTCACTGCCCGTCCTGATGCAGGCGTTGCACCACCATCGTCTCGCGGACGCCGAGGTGATCGTGGTCGACGACGGCAGCGCGGACGACACCGCCGAACTGGCCGCGGACCTGCTCGGCGACGCACCACACCGACGGGTGATCAGCCTCCCGGCCAACCAGGGCAAGGGTGCGGCCGTGCGGGCCGGAGTCGCCGCCGCCACCGGCGAGGCCATCGTCTTCATGGACGCCGATCTCGCCTCGGACGTCGCCGACCTGCCGAACCTGCTGGCGGCGTTACGCGACGCCGAGGTGGCCCTCGGTTCCCGCCGCGTCGGTGACGGCGCGCAGCGGGCCACGGGCCGTCGACTGGGCAGCTGGCTGTTCCACCTGATCGTCCGGCTGCTGGTACCCGTGGGCGTCGCCGACACCCAGTGCGGTTTCAAGGCGTTCCGACGCGCCGAGGCCAAGGTGCTCTTCGCCCGTACCCGGGTCACCGGGTTCGCCTTCGACGTGGAGGTCCTCGCACTCGCCCGGGCGCTGGGCTACCGGGTCGCCGAGGTCCCGGTGCGCTGGATCGAACAACCGGGCGGCCGGTTCCACGCGCTGACGCACACCCCGACGATGATGGTCGAGCTTGCCAGGATCCGGCAGTACGTCCGCCGGGCCGGCCGCGAGCTGGCCACCACCACGGCGTCCACCACCACGGCGTCCACGCCGTCCGGACCGTCCCGCACGTCCCGCACGTCCCGTCGGGCGTTGCTGAGGATCGCGCTGGGGCACGTCCTGCTGTTCGTCCTGCAGGCGCCGGGACGGCTGACGGCGGACACGAAACTTCCGCTGGCGGTCAGTCCGGCCCGGTTCCTGGCCGCGGCGACCCAGCTGTGGGATTCGTCGGCGGACTTCGGAGCCGTTCCCAACCAGGCGTACGGCTATCTGTTCCCGATGGGGCCGTTCTTCCTCGCCGGTCATCTGGCCGGCCTGCCGGTGTGGCTGGTCCAACGACTGTGGATGGCGTTGCTGCTGACCGCGGCGGCCTGGGGGGTGGTGCGGCTGGCGGACGCCCTGGGGATCGGCGCGCCGCCGGGACGGGTGCTCGGCGGGCTCGGCTATGCACTGTCCCCGATGTTCCTCGGCAAGATCGGGGCGACCTCCGCCGCGGTCATGGGCGCGGCGATGCTGCCGTGGATCGTGACGCCGCTGGTTCGCGGCCTGCAGGCGGTGTCACCGGCCGATCGGCTCACGCCGCGTCGGGCGGCGGCGCGCTCGGGGTTGGCCGTGCTGTGCATCGGCGGCATCAATGCCAGCGTCGTGCTTGCCGTGCTGGTCAGCCCGGTGGTGCTGCTGGTGCTGGCCGGTAACTCCCGCCGGGCCTGGGCGGTGCGGGGCTGGTGGGTCGCCGCCCTCGGGTGCGCGGTCGCCTGGTGGGCGCTGGGTCTGCTCGCGGTGGGCCGGTACGGGCTGGACTTCGTCCCGTTCACCGAGACCGCCGAGCTGACCACCGCCACGGCCTCCCTCCCGGAGGCGCTGCGCGCCGCCACCGACTGGATGGCCTACCTGCGGGTGCCCAGCGTCTGGCTGCCCTCGGCCGCCGACTACGCCGGCGCACCGATCGTCATCGCCGGGACGTACCTCATCACGGCGATCGGTCTGTGGGGACTGTCGCGCCGCGACCTGCCCGGGCGCCGTTTCCTCGTGGTCTGTTTCGGGGTGAGCACGGTGATGATCGTCGCGGGCTATCCGGGGGCGCTCGGCGGGCTGGTGTCGTCCGACGTGCGCGCCCTGCTCGACGGTCAGCTGAGCCCCCTGCGCAACATCGCCAAGTTCCAGGCCGTGGCCCACCTGCCGATGGCGCTCGGACTGACCCATGCCGCCGGCATCGCGGTCGCCCGCTCCCGGCGGCGGGCCGCTCCCGGTTCGGTCGCGCGCCCGCCGGCCGGACCCGCGATGCCTGGAGGTGCGGGGGATGGACTGGTCGGACGGGGACACGGAACTGGGCGGGGACGCGGAACCGGGCGGCCGTCGGTAGGCACCGCACTGCTGGTTGTCACGGTGAGTGCGCTGGTGGCGAGCAGCCTGCCGCTGCTGCGCGGCCAGGTGCTGCAGCCCGGGTCGTTCGACCGCGTGCCCGCCTACTGGCCGCAGGCGGCGCACTGGCTGGCGGACCATCCCGGCAACGGACGCACCCTGCTGCTGCCGGGCGCGCCGTTCGCCCAGTACGACTGGGGCCGCCCCCTCGACGAGCCGATGCGCTGGCTCGCGTCGACCCCATGGGGCGAACGCAGCCTCATCCCACTCGGTGGGGTCGGCCTGACCCGCTGGCTGGACGCCGTCGAGTCCTCCCTGGCCGGGGACGGCCGGGGCCTTGGCGTCGCCCTCGCCCGCGCCGGCGTCGGGCAGGTGCTGATCCGCAACGACCTGGCGGACAGCAACTGGGACGTTCCCCCGTCCACCGACGAGGTCCACCAGGCGCTGCTCGCCGGGGGACTGCGTCCGACGGCGATGTTCGGGCCGCTCGTGGCCGGGCGCGCCGGCAACCGGGAACGGGTGCTACCGGTGGGTCGGCAACGCCCGATCGGCCAGGCCCCGGCACTCGAGGTGTGGACGGTGCCCGGTGGTGCCCGCCCGGTGCAGGCCTACCCGGCGGCGGCCGCACTGGTTGTCTCCGGCGGTCCGGAGGCGGCGGTCACCCTCGCCGAGCACGGCCTGCTGCCCGCCGACCGCGCCACCGTCCTCGCCGAGGACCTTGGCGATCCCCGCGCCCCGACGACCGGGAAGCCGGGCACGGTCGCCGCGTCCGCCCCGCTCACCCCGTCCGCCGCGGTGCTCACCGCGACGACCGGCCTCGCCGTCACCGACACGTTCACCCGCCGCGACCACAGCTTCGGGGTCGTGCACAGCGCGTCGTCCTACCTGCTCGGACCGGACGAACAGGCCGCCGGCGCCACCGGTCCGCCACGGGACTGGACCGACCGGCCACCCGCCGGGCACCAGACGGTCGGCAGCTACCTGGACGGCAGGTCGGTCTCGGCGTCGTCATACGGCTACCTGCTGCGGGCGGCGCCCGAACTGGGCCCGGCCAGCGCCGTCGACGGCCGGCCCAACACCTGGTGGACGGCCCGGCCCGACCCGCGCACCGGCTCGGAGGGGGCGTGGCTGCGCGTCGACGTCGGCACGCCGGTCCGGGTGCCCTACCTGGCGATCACGCTGCTCGCCGAGACGCCGCGCCGCCCGGTGGCCCACACGATCACGGTGACGTCCGCCGCCGGCTCGGTGGACACCCCGGTGGCCGCGTCCGACCAGCTCCAGTACGTTTCGGTGCCCGCCGGGCCGAGCTCCTGGTATCAGGTGACCCTGCGCGACGTCACCCGCGGCGGCGGCGAGCTGATGGGCGCGGGCATCCGCGAGCTGGGCGTGCCCGGCCAGAGCTTCACCCACTACGCACAGACGCCCACCGACGCCACCGCCCTGTTCGCCGCGCGGCCGACCAGCCCGGTGATGTTCGCCTTCGACCGGACCCGCGAGGACATCACCGAGCCGTTCAGTGCCTCGGAGGAGCAGGCGATCGTCCGACGTTTCACCGTGCCCCGGGCGATGTCGTTCACCCTGTCCGGCAGCGCGACCGCCCTGCCGAGCCCGGCCGCCAACGGCCCCGCCGCCGCCCGGCGCAGCTGGGAGTGCGGCCAGGGCCCGGTTCTCGACGTGGACGGCGTCCGCTACCCGCTCCGGGTCGAGGGCTCCGCCGTGGACGCCGACGACGGACGGCCACTGCGGTTCACCGCCTGCACCCCCGACGGCACGGTGGTGCTGAGCGCCGGCACGCACCTGCTGCGAGTGGTCCGCGACGACACCGTGCCCCTGCTGGTCGACACGATCACCCTCGTCGGCGGTGCCGGGGCCGCCCCGCCCGGCACCGCCGGTGCGGCGGTGCGGTCGACGTCGGTCGGGCAGTGGACGGCGCAGCGGCGCACTGTCGAGGTCGGTGCCGGTGGGGCGTCGTTCCTCGCCGTGCACGAGAACGCGAACCTGGCCTGGACGGCGCGCCTGAACGGCGTGACCCTGCAGCCGGTGCGCCTGGACGGCTGGCAGCAGGGCTGGCTGCTGCCAGCCGGCGCCGCCGGCACGGTCATCCTGGAGAACCGGCCCGGAGAGGTCTACCACGCCGGCCTCGCCGTCGGCCTGCTACTCGCCCTGGCCCTGCTGGCCGGCGCCCTGATCCCCGGCCGCCGGCAGCCATCCCGGCTGGCCGGCCGGCGGCCCGTACCGGTGCCGGCGCGGCCCGTCCGGCTGCCACGGTGGGGGGC
>NZ_JAMQQG010000057.1 GCF_023716925.1 Frankia sp. R82 | reverse complement strand
GGCGCCTCCCGAGCGGGGACGGGTGCGCCGGGCACACCGGTGTCGGTCAACGCCCGGCTACGCGGCGCACCGGGGACGCCCGGCGCCCGCTGGCGGCGAATCTGGGCGGCCACCGAACCCCTGCCGCGTGGCACCTCCCGCTCCCCCTGGCGCCGCTGAGCCGCACCTCGGTTGCCTGGCCCTCACCGGGACGTGTCAGCCGCGGGCCGGTTGACTGTGGAGATCCGGCCGGTCAGATGCTGTAACGCGTCTTGATCAGCTCGGCGCACGGCGGGGCGTGCCAGCCGTCCCAGGCACACGTCCAGAGGCTGCATGCGGCCGGGGGGCAGCGTGGTGCCGTCCCACCAGGTGATCGCGGCTATCTCGCTGGTCGGGGTGAACGGGACATCTGGGGTGGCGTGCGCGGCATATACCGTAGCCGCCGAGCGTAGGCAAAGCCGGTCTCGTCGTTGGGGCCGGCTTTGCAGTTTTTCGTCGGCTCCATACCACCTCAGGTACTGTGACTTCGCATGATCGAATCCGAGCGTGAGATCAGCGAGGATCTGGTCCGCGACCTGCTGCGGGAACAGCATCCAGACCTGGCCGAGCTGCCTATCCGCGAGGTGGAGGGCGGCTGGGGCAACCAGATGTGGCGCCTCGGGGACGCACTGGCCGTCCGGATGCAGCGGATGGACACACTCCCCGATCTGCAGCTCAAGGAGCGCCGCTGGCTGCCGGTGCTGGCCCCGCGCCTGCCGCTTGCGATCCCGATCCCGGTGCGCAGCGGGGTACCGTCCGAGCGCTTCCCCAAGGTCTGGACCGTCATGACCTGGGTTGAAGGCACGCCGCTGGACCACAGTTCGATCAGCCGCGGCGACCATGCGGCCGACACGCTGGCGGCCTTCCTCACAGCGCTGCATGCGCCGGCGCCCGCCGACGCGCCGGACGCCTCGGACGTCGGCGTTCACCCCAGGAGCTGCACACACGGCTTCGAGAGGTTCCTGCAGGCCGTGGACCTCGGCCGCTTCTCCGAGGACGACATCCGGGCCGTGTGGGACGACGCGGTGGCGGCTCCTGCGTGGGAGGGCCCGCGGGTGTGGGTGCACGGCGACCTGCATCCCGCGAACGTCGTCGTCACGGGCGGAACACTGGCGGGCATCGTCGACTTCGGCGCGGTCTGCGCCGGCGACCCGGCATGGGACCTGGCGGCCGCCTGGCTGCTGCTCCCCGCAGGTGGCGCCGCACGGTTGTTCAACAGCTACGCGCAGGCAGACCCGGCGGCGGTACGACGGGCGCGTGGGCTGGCCGCGATGAAGAGCCTGTTTCTGATGCTGATGGGCCAGAACGGGGACCGCGGCCTGCCCGGCGGAAAGCCGCATTGGGGGCCTGCGGGCCGGTCGGCACTTGTTCGTGTCCTGACGGGCCTTTGACGTCGGCACCACAGCCTTTTCGGTGATCGGGGTGGATCCGGGTGCACCGCGGCCGTGGCCGGGGAAGGCGAGCCTTCAGGGGTGACCGTGGCCAGGGCCGCCCGCGGGGCGGCGACCGTGCAGCGGCATAGTGTCGGCTGTGCTCGACTGGTCTCACAACGCCTACTATCAGCGGCTGCTGCTGCGCCATCTGCCACGGTCCTGCCGGCGGGTGCTCGACGTCGGCTGCGGCAGCGGAGCGTTCGCGGCCCGGCTCGCCCCACGCGTCGACCACGTCGACGCCGTCGACCGCTCCGCGCGGATGATCGAGCAGGCGACGCGGCACACCCCCGGCAACGTCACCTGCGTTCTCGCCGACGTGCTGGTCGACCCGCTACCGGGCAGGGACTACGACGCGATCGTCTCGATCACCGCGCTGCATCACATGCCGTTGGAGAATGCGCTGGAGGTGCTCGCGGCTGCGCTGCGACCCGGAGGAGTCCTGGCCGCCGTCGTCCTCCCCCGGATGGACCTGCGCCGAGAATGGCTCGTCGAAATCATCGCGATGGTCGGACATCGCCTGCTCGGCGTCCTCTTCCACGCGGACAGACTGCTGCGGGGCGGCAACGCGTTCACGAAGGAACACCACACGCGCACCGGCATGCCCGTGGTCCTGGACCCGCCCCTGACCACCCGCCAGGCCGCTCGCGTGGCCACCGCGGTGCTGCCCGGCGCGCGGGTGCGACGCCTGCTGTTCTGGCGCTACCTCCTGCTCTGGGAGAAACCGATCCCCCACAACAGCAGCCCCGCCGCGACACCGTCCTCGCCCACGACCGAGTAACAGTCAATCGGCCGCGGGGTGATCGGTGCGGCGCGATGATGGGTGGGAGTCCGTGATCCGGTGAGGGGAGTCCCGGTGACGCCTGGTGTGACGTTTGGTGACGTCGACTACGACATCCATGGGGGTGGCTACGTGTACGGGCGTCGTACCGACCCGCGGATCGCCGCCTTGGTGCACGGCGCGCTGGGTGGGGCGCGCACGGTGCTCAACGTGGGCGCGGGGACCGGCTCGTACGAGCCTGCTGATCGTCATGTGCTGGCGGTGGAGCCGTCGGCGGCGATGCGGGCTGCCCGGGCGTCGCACCTGGCGCCGGCGATCAACGCGGTGGCCGAGAATCTGCCGTTCGACGACGGCAGCGTGGATGCGGCCATGGCGATGGTGACCGTCCATCAGTGGTCGGATCCGGAGCGGGGGTTGCGGGAGCTGCGGCGGGTCAGCCGCGGGCCGGTCGTGGTGCTGACGTTCGACGGTGCGGCGCTGGACCGGTTGTGGCTTGTCGACTATGTGCCGCAGCTGGTGGTCGCCGACCGGCCCCGTTTTCCGTCGATCGCCCGCATCCGGGCAGCTTTGGCGGGTGTGGTGACGGTGGCGGAGGTGCCCGTTCCCGCGGACTGTGTGGACGGTTTCAACGAGGCGTTCTACTGCCGGCCGGAACGTTTCCTCGATCCGGCGGTACGCGCCTGCCAGTCGGTGTGGAGTTTCGTGGATCCGGCGGTGGCCGCAGAGGGCCTTGCCCGGCTGCGCTCGGATCTGGACTCCGGCGCCTGGGATCGCCGCTACGGCGCGCTGCGCCGGCAGCCGACGTTCGTCGGCGCGCTCCGGCTGGTCCTGGCACTGCCCGCTGACGCCGGGACGGGCAAGGCGAAGGACGGGTTGGGGTACCAGCCTGAGTAGTGCGGTAGATACGCCTGTCAGCCACCTGTCTGTGCTGCGCGTTGCTGGTCGAGGCCGGCGAGGAGTGTGCGTAGTCCGAGCGTGAAGCGTGCTTCCTGGTTATGGGTGGCGGCGTCCAGCACGGTGGCGAGGTGCGGAAACTGATCCGCGCCGGCAAGGGCTCGGACCCGATCACGCCGGGTCGGTTGGCCCTCGGGAGTCGCCGCCGCAGTGTCCGCGAGCGTCTGGCCGGTGGTGAAGGATGCCGGCCAGCACCTTGCCGGCACGCCGCACTGGATCGGGACCGCGGCACTGCACGCGGTTGGCTATCGCTCCACGCGCACAACCGCGCTGACCCGCCGGCTGTTGGAGGCAGGCTTCGTCGCGATCGGCAAGACCAATGTCCCCGAGCTGTCCTCGGGCAGCACCACCGAACCCGCCGCTCTGCACCCCACCCACAACCCTTGGGCGGCAGGTCTCACGGCAGGCGGGTCGAGCGGCGGCTCGGCCGCAGCTGTCGCCGCCGGGATGGCCGCCGTCGCGACCGGCGCCGACGCGACCGGTTCGCTGCGCTACCCGGCAAGTGCCTGCGGTGTCCCAGCGCTCAAGCCCACCGCAGGCCGCGTACCCTCCGAGGTTCCCGCGAGCGGCGAGGACCCGCGACCCGATCCTCGGCCTCGACGTGCATCCCGACTGCGCCGCCGCGGTCGTACGCACCGGCCGTCTGCTCGAGGGCCTCGGGCACCGGGTCGAGGAGGACCACCCGCGCGCGCTCACTCACCTGCTGCACCCCATCGCTGATGACCTCGCGGCGATGGTGGCCCTGACCCGTGCCAGCCAGGCCGCCTGGCTGGCACGCCAGCTCGGACGCGTGCTGCGCGACGGCGACCTGGAACCCGGCACCCTCACACAACTCCGAGCCGGTCCTGCTCCCACACGTCAACGTGCCGCACAAGCGGCCGAACATGTCCGTGAAGCCGCGGCGCGGCCCCTGTGCTGGTGGGACGACCACGACATCCTTGTCACCCCGGTGATGCGGCAACCCCCTTGGCCCCTTGGTGAGCACCCCGGCATTCAGCACGCCGGCGCCTTCTGCTTCCCGTCCAGCCTCAGCGGCCAGCCCGCTCTCTCACTGCCCCTCGCCAGCACCCACGACGGCATCCCGGTCGGCGTCCAGCTCGTCGCTCGCCGCGGCGCCGACGAGCACCTTCTTGCCCTCGCCGCCGACCTGGAAGCACAGGCGCCCTGGCCGACGGTGTGGCTACCCGCTCGATCCGATGCTCCTCGCGGGCCGACTACGACCGCCGCCTGACCTGATGGCAGGTGTGTCCTATAAATCCTGGATGGGATGGCTGAGCCACCGCCGCCAGGGGTCAACGATGATGCTGGTGAGCTGCTCGTAGCCGGCTGCGGCGGGGTGGGCGCCGTCGCCGGCGGCGATCCCCTGCTGCCAGGACGGTTGGTCTTTGAGCGCGGCGAACACAGGGATGTAGGGAACGTTCGTGGCCGCGCAGACGTGGGCGTACTGCTCGTCGAGTGCGGCGACGCGGTCGTCTCTGCCCGGGTCTCCCGAGGGCGGCGGTCCGACCATCAGAACAGGAAGGATCGGCAGTGCTTCGGTGAGCAGTGCCCTGAGGTTGGCGACCGATTGCTCGGGTGGGACACGCAGGCCCTGGCCGTCGTGGGTCATGTCGTTGACCCCGAAGGACAGCACCAGCCGACCCTGCGGCGCCGCGGACAGGCGTGGGAGGCATTCCTGGCGCCACCGGGCCCGTATCTGCGCCGAGGTGTTTCCGCGGATTCCAAGGTTGTAGGCGGTGAGCTGCAGGCCGGTGTTCTCGGTGTGTGCGGCCAGGCGCCCGACCCAGCCCAGGCCGGTGGGATCGCCCACACCCGCGGTGAAGGAGTCCCCGAGAAAGCAGACCCGCACGTCTGTGGTCGCCGGCGGGGGCGGCGAGATCGGGTCGGTGAGCATCCGGGTGAAGGCGATGCGCGGAAGTCCTGGTCCGTCGTAGTCGCGGTGGACGGCGACCCCGTCGATCGTGGTGTCCCCGGGATCGACCTGGAAGCCGAGGCCGGTGTGGAACGCCAGCGAGGCCGTGTTGCCGGGGCTGGTGACGCACCGCGCCTGGCGGCAGCCTCGGGCGGCCGCCAGGCGGAAGAACCGCCGGTAGAGCAGCGCACCGACACCGCGGCGGTGCAGCAGGGGATCGACCCCGACGAAGTGGATGTAGGCGATCTCGGGCTGGGACTGTGACACGAACCCGATGAGGAACGCGGCCAGACGGCCGTCGTCGCGTTCTACCAGAAAGCTGCTGTCGGTGAAGTGCTGGAAGTACAGCCGCGGGAGCAGCAGGCTGCGCTGCAGCGACCCGGCGTCACCCTGAAAGCCCGCCCACCAGGCGTCCATGACCGCCAGGACGCGCCGCTGGTCGTCGGGGGTGGGATGGCGCATCGTCAGACCTGCGGGAAGCTCGTCGACCACCGGTCAACCCTGGCAGAAGGGTGCGTATCGCCGCCAACCCGTTTTCTGAAGTCTCGAATGCTCGTTCCGGTAGACGTAGCCGGACCGGCTGTCCGCGCCCGATAGGCCGATCCCAGCGGCCGGCAACGTGCGGTGAGGGCACAGCGGGACGGGTCTGGCCGGGTTTTGGTGGGTAGCGCGGTGTCGGGGACGACAAACCTCGGCGGGCAGAGGTGTCGCGGGTCGGCATTGTGCTGTCCGTGGCGGAGTGTGGACCATGGTCGCATGACACAGCCAGACGTGGATGAGCTGCTCGGCACGCTGCGGGCGAAGGCACTGCGACGTCAGATTCCGTCCCGCTCCGAGGTCCTCGCGGTGTTGGCCACCGGTGACGAGGTGATCCTCGATGTCGTCGCGGCGGCGGGGCGGGTCCGCCGGGAGTTCTTCGCGAACCGGGTGAAGCTGAACCATCTGGTGAACATGAAAAGCGGCCTGTGCCCCGAGGACTGCACGTACTGTTCCCAGCGGCGCGGCTCTGGCACGCCGATCCTGACGTACTCGTGGATCAGCCCGCAGGAGGCAGCCGGCAGTGCGCGGCAGGCGATCGCGGCCGGAGCGAAGCGGGTGTGCCTGGTGGCCAGCGGTCGGGGCCCGGGGGAACGCGACATCGACCGGGTCGCCGACACCGTCACCGCGATCAAGGACGCGGCTCCCGGGGTGGAGGTGTGTGTCTGTCTGGGTCTGCTGGGGCCCGGTCAGGCCGAGCGGCTGGCTGCGGCCGGCACCGATGCCTACAACCACAACCTCAACACCAGCGAGGACAACTACAGCCAGATCTGCTCGACGCACACCTTCGACGACCGGGTCCGCACGGTCGGTGCGGCCGCGGCGGCCGGGCTGTCGCCGTGTTCGGGGGCGGTGTTCGGCATGGGTGAGACCGACGAGGACATTGCCGCGGTCGCCTTCGCACTGCGGGCGCTGGACCCGGACTCGGTGCCGGTCAACTTCCTCATTCCGTTCGACGGGACTCCGCTGGCCGGCCGTTGGGAGCTGACCCCGCACCGCTGCCTGCGGATCCTGGCACTTTTCCGGTTCATGTTCCCCGACGTGGAGGTGCGCCTGGCCGGCGGCCGTGAGATCCACCTGCGTGGCCTGCAGCCACTGGCCCTGCACCTGGCCAACTCGATCTTCCTCGGTGACTATCTCACCAGCGAGGGACAGGCCGGCGCCGACGACCTGCAGATGATCGCCGACGCCGGGTTCGTCGTCGAAGGGCAAGCCGAGCCGACCCTGCCGCCCGCCCGCCACGACCTGGTCACCGTGCGTCGACGCGGTGCCGGTACGGACCTGCCAGCCAACAGCTAAGCCGTGCGGCGACGGTCGCCCTGGAGGAGCATGCCCCCGGCACGCTGGGGTGGGCGCGGCGGCGGCCGGCCCACCCCGATCTGTCGGCCTACTCGTAGGACCTGGTCTGACTGCTCTTCTCCATGTTGCCCAAATCGACATTTCGTGGCCTTTTTTGGGTGTCGGTAGCGTCGGAATCATGGAGTGGGGGTTGCGGTCCGCCGAAGAGCTCACGGCCGCGTTGCGTGCCGGTGAGGTGACCTCGGTGGAGCTGACGGACGAGGCGATCGCCCGTATCGAGCGGGACGACGGCGTGATCAACGCGGTCTGCGTGCCGGACTTCGACCGTGCGCTGGACGCCGCGCGTGGCGCCGACCGGGCGCGTGCCCGCGGCGGGGACCGGCCGCTGCTCGGCGTTCCGGTGACGGTCAAGGAGTCCTACGACATCGCCGGTCTGCCCACGACCTGGGGCATGCCGCAGTACGCGCACTATCTGCCGGCCGAGGACGCGGTGCAGGTGTCGCGGCTCAAGGCCGCAGGCGCGGTGGTGCTCGGCAAGACCAACGTGCCGTTGGGGCTGCAGGACATCCAGAGCTTCAACGAGATCTACGGCACCACGAACAATCCGTGGGATCACGGTCGCACGCCGGGCGGCTCCTCCGGTGGATCGGCGGCGGCCCTGGCGTCCGGGTTCGGCGCGCTGTCGCTCGGCTCCGACCTCGCCGGTTCGCTGCGCACCCCCGCGCATTTCTGCGGTGTCTACGCGCACAAGCCGACCCTTGGGCTGGCGGCGACCCGCGGCATGGTCGCACCTCCCGCGCCGGCGTTGCCGGTCGACCTCGACCTCGCCGTCGTGGGTCCGATGGCGCGCACTGCCCGCGATCTCACCCTCCTGCTCGACGTCATGGCCGGGCCGGACCCGCTGACGCTCGGTGTGGCGCACACCGTGGCGCTGCCGCCCGCGCGCCACGGGCGCCTCGCTGACTTCCGGGTCCTGGTCCTCGACGAACATCCGCTCCTGCCGACCGGGTCCGCGGTGCGGGCAGGCGTGCACCGGGTGGCCGACGCGCTTGTCGATGGTGGGGCCCGCGTCGCATGGCACACTGCGCTGCTGCCCGATCTGGCCGAGGCCGCGACGCTTTACACGCAGTTGCTGTTCTCGGGCTCCGTCGCGCGTTTTCCCGTCGAGGCATACGAGCAGCTGCGGGCCCGCGCGGCCGGGCTGAGCGCAGACGACCGGAGTCTCGACGCGGCGCGGCTGCGGGCCATGGTGTTCAGCCACCGCGACTGGATCGAGGTGAACACCCGTCGCGAGCTGCACCGCCATGGCTGGCGGCAGGTGTTCGCCGCGTTCGACGTCGTGGTGTGTCCGATCACGCCGACTCCCGCGTTCGGTCACGACCACACTCCCCATCCGCTGGAACGCCGGATCGACATCGACGGCGTCGGGTACCCGTACTTCGACCAGCTCGTCTGGGCCGGCCTGGCCACCCTGGCGGGCCTGCCGGCCACGGCGATACCTGCGGGCCGGTCCCCCACGGGCCTGCCGGTGGGAGTGCAGCTCATCGGCCCGATGTTCGAGGACCGCACCCCGCTGCGGCTGGCCGAACTGCTCGAGCAGACGATCGGCGGCTTCCAGGCACCGGCGTAGGGCGTACCACCGGATGTCCGTCGAGGACCGGCGTGGTGGTGGACTGTAGCTGTCCTACCTGGGGGAACGCTGGGTGCCACTCGTGGACTGGGATCCCACCCGGACCGCGCGCCATCGACCGGGACGCCGTACTGACCAACGTCACGATCTTCTGGTTGACCGCGACGGCGGGGCCGGGCGTGCCCGGTGGATGTCCGGTGTGATGCGCACCGGGTCGTTCAGGCCGGGTCGGGGCGGCGCAGGCGTAGGCGCAGCAGGGCGGCGAGGGCGAGGGCTGCCAGGGCGATGACGGCCAGGCCGTATTCGCGGCTGGTGCGTTCGAGGCTGACGTGGGTGACCCGCCAGCCGGCGGCGACGGCGGGCACGCCGAGGGCGAGGTAGCACAGGACGTAGACGGTGGCCAGGACGCCGGCGCGTTCATGGGCGGTGGCCAGGGGCAGCACGACGCGCAGGCTGCCCTGGACGCCGGCGCCGATGCCGGCGCCGGCGAGCACGGTGCCGGTGAACAGGATGGCGGTGGAGCCGGCGGCGACGGCGAGCAGGGTCAGGGCCACGCCGACGATGAGCACGACGAGGCCGGTGAGCATCATCGTGGCGGCTGGGGCGGTGCGGGCGAGGACGACGGTGAGGGCGGCGGTGCCGGCCAGGGCGAGCACGGCGAGGCCGCCGAGCACGATCGCGTGGCGGCCGGTGGCGGCGCCTGCGCCCGCGACGCTGCGGGCCAGGGCCGGGCCGAGGGAGAAGTAGAAGCCGGACAGGGCCCAGGTGGCGACCAGGCAGGGCCCGGCGGCGGGCAGGACGCGGCGCACCGGGCCGGGCAGGCTCAGGTGTGGTCGCAGGCTGGCCAGCGCCCCGGGGACCCGGGGTGATGTTTCGGTCATGGCCAGGACGCCGGCGGCCTGGGCGGCGACGACGGCGAGCAGGATCAGGTAGACGAGCCGGGTGGGTGCGGGCAGCAGCGCGACGCACAGGGCCGAGCCGAGGGCGCCCAGTGCGATGCCGGCGAAGGAGCCGGCGGCGTTGAGCAGGGTGCCGCGGGTGTGGTGCAGGTCCAGCAGGGCGGCGCCGAGGGCGCCCATGGCGGTGCCGGTGGCCAGCCCCTGCCCGATCCGGGCGGCCACAAGCTCCCCGACGCCGTCGGCGCGCACGAACACGGCCAGGGCGAGGATCTGCACGGCGCAGGCGGCGAGTAGCACGGGGCGGCGCCCGAGATGGTCGGACAGGCCGCCGACGACGAGCAGGGAGCCCAGCACGGCCAGGGCGTAGACGGCGAACACGATGGTCAGGGTGATCGGGGAGAACCCCCAGTGCGCCTGGTAGACGGCGTACAGGGGGGTGGGGACGGCGGAGGAGGCGAGGAAGGAGGTGAGCATCGAGGCGGCCAGGGTGAAACTGGCAGCTGGCCCGAGCCGGCCCGCGACCCGGCTGCCCGCTCGCTTCGATGGCTCCGAGGGCAGGCTGGTGCGGGAGCCTGCGGTGGGCTCGGCGCCCGCCGGCACGTGGCCGGTGGCGCGGGCGTCGGGCGGGGTGGTGGGAGGTGCGGGGGGCACGGGCATCGGGGTCCCTTCCACCGGACGGCTGGCAGCTGGAGGGGTGTGGGCCACCACCCACCCCGTTAAAGCCACGAGTTTGCGTTAGTGGGGACGGTAGCCCACCCCACCCGTTAACGCAAAGATGTTGCGCGGCGCTGGGGGGTTGTGCACTACGCTCGAGACGTGAGTCCCGAGGGTCCGCGTCCGGGTGGGCGTAGCGCGCGGGTGCAGGCCGCGGTGCACCAGGCGGTGCGGGCGTTGCAGGCCGAGCGTCCCCGCGGGGAGATCACCGTGCCGCGGGTGGCGGCGCGGGCGGGCGTGACACCGTCGACGGTGTACCGGCGCTGGGGGGATCTCACCGAGCTGCTGGCCGATGTCGCCGCCGAACGGCTACGCCCGGATCGTCCCCCGCCTGATGCCGGGGGGCTGCACGCGGATCTGCTGGCCTATGTCGGGGGGTACCTCGAGGAGGTGTCGTCGCCGACGGGCCGGGCGGTGCTGCGCGACGTGGTGGCCGCCTCGTCGGCGCCGGAGCTGCCGGCGGGCCGCTGCGACGCGTATGTCCGCGAGCAGCTGGGGATCATCGTCGAGCGGGCGCGGGACCGGGGTGAGCAGGTGCCGCCGGTGGCCCGGATCGTCGAGACGGTGATGGCGCCGATCACCTACAGTGTGCTGTTCGCGTCCGCACCGCTGGTCGCCGCCGACGTGCGGCGCCTGGTCGACACCGCCCTCACCCCCATGATCCTCACCCCCACGGTGGCCGCCGCCGGGTGACCGGTGCGGACATCTCCCCGGAGGACCCCGGTGATGTGACTCTGCTCACATGAAGATCGACATGTGGATAAAGGTGTCGACGGGGCGGTGGGTAACGTGGTGTGAGCCTGTGGACGTCCTGTGGGGAAAGTCTGATCCTGCGCTGCGCCGGGAAGTCAAGGGGTGGCGGTGCGTATCCGTTGCGGTATCACTGATGCATGGCCTCGCTGCACCTGTCCCCCCGTCTGCGTCCGCGTCCGGTGCCGTCCGCTTCCCCGCCCCGTCCGGCCTCGTCCGGCGCCTGGTCGGCGCGCACGGGTGCGGTCCGCGCCGCTGATCGGCGTCCGCAGGGTTCCCGGTCGCCCGCACCGTGGGTGACGTCGTCGCGTGGGTCGGGGGCACCGACCGGACCG
This sequence comes from Frankia sp. R82, assembly GCF_023716925.1. Taxonomy (GTDB): domain Bacteria; phylum Actinomycetota; class Actinomycetes; order Frankiales; family Frankiaceae; genus Frankia. Next base: position 4,160 of record NZ_JAMQQG010000057.1, on the reverse strand, counting down.
GCCGGTGGGGCGCCCGACCCGGCTGCGGGGACGGCGGCACTGCCGCCGAGTGTGGCGCGCGTGGCGGCGCGGACCCGACTGTCGGTGGAGCTGCTCGCGGCGCTGCTGGAGGTGGAGGCGCGTACCCATGCCACGTTGGAGGACATCGAGCGCGCCGACGCGCTGGCCGAGCGTCTGCTGGTGCGCCGCGGCGACCGGCTGCGCGCCGCCGCGGGCCTGACCTCCGCGGCATGACCGGTCGGACGCGGCGCGCCTCGGTCTCGCGGCCGGTTGCCGGGGCGCCTGGTGCGGACTGGCGGATGCTCAACCGGGCGCACTGGGACGAACTGGTGCCGCTGCACCTGTCCGGGTCGTTCTACGACGTGGCAGGGTTTCGTCGCCGTCCCGACGTGCTGCGTGACTTCGAGGCCGACGAGCTCGGCCCGGTGGACGGGCGCAGCCTGCTGCACCTGCAGTGCCACTTCGGCCTGGACACCCTGTCGTGGGCGTCGCGGGGCGCCCGGGTCACCGGCCTGGACTTCTCGGCGGTGGCGGTGGCGGCGGCGCGGGCGCTGGCGGTCGAGGTCGGCGCGGCGGCGCGGTTCGTCGCCGCGGACGTGTACGACGCCGTCGAGGCCCTGGACGGGCAGCGGTTCGACGTGGTCTACACCGGGCTGGGGGCGCTGTGCTGGCTGCCGGACCTCGAGGGCTGGGCGCGGGTGGTGCGTGCCCTGCTGCGCGACGGCGGGGTGCTGTATCTGGTGGAGTTCCATCCGTTCGCGAACATTCTGGACGAGGCCGACGGGCGCACGGTGGCCATGGACTACTTCGACGACCGGCCTGAGCAGGGCTCGGGCACCGGCAGCTATGCCGATCGGGCGGCGGCCACCGCTCACAACGTCACCGTGCAGTTCCCGCACACGCTCGGCCGGGTGCTCAGCGCGATCGCGGCGGTGGGCCTGCGCCTGGAGTTCCTGCACGAACACGACCGGACCCTGTTCCCCCGGTTCGCGACCCTGCACCGCGACCCGGACGGCTACCGTCTCCCGCCCGGACAGCCTCGCGTCCCGCTGATGTACTCGCTGCGCGCCCGCGCCTGAGCCGCCGGCCGTCGATGGTGTCGCCGCGGGGGCGGGTCTGTCCGTGCTCCGGCTCTGCCTCCTGCCGCGTACGTCGGCCGTGGCAACCCCACGATCCGCGGGTCCGGCCCCACCGGTGGCCCTGACTCGTCGAGATGTAGACATGTCATCACGTTCCACGCAGACATGGACGAAAACAGCTCCGGCGCGGGCAACCGAAAGCCATGATCCGTTCTTGCCGAGGCCTGGTGAAGGATCGGTGTGCCGGAACCTTCACTCCGCCTCGGCAGGAATCCGTGACGTTGTGAAATGGTCGCCGTCCAACGCAGGCACGCAGGCACGGAGACACGGAGACACGGCCCCGTGGCCACCGCGTCCCGGCGACCCGCGGGGCGGCCACGGAGACGGGTGGCCGGGTGGGGCGGTGCCTGCGACGTAGGGTGCCGGGCATGGTGGCGATGGGTGCGGGGCAGTGGCAGGCGTTCGTGTCGGCGGGGACGCGCACGGGGAAGCTGGCGACGGTGCGGGCGGACGGGCGTCCGCATGTGGCGCCGGTCTGGTTCCTGCTCGACGGCGACGACGTGGTGTTCAACACCGGGGCGTCCTCGGTGAAGGGCCGGGCGTTGGCGCGCACGGGGGTGGCGGCGCTGTGTGTGGATGACGAGGTGGCGCCGTTTGCGTTCGTGACGCTGTCGGGGACGGTGCGCCTGAGCGAGGATCTCGACGAGGTGCGGGCGTGGGCGACGCGGATCGCCGCCCGGTACATGGGTGCGGCCGCGGCGCCGGCGTACGGGGCGCGTAACGGGGTGCCCGGGGAGCTGCTGGTGCGGCTCACCCCGACGTCGGTCGTCGCCGAGCAGGGCGTCGCCGTCTGAGCGACCGCCTTCGGTCGCCACCGCCACCGCCACCGCCACCACCGGCGCCGGCGCCGGTGGCGGCGTCCTGGAGCTGCGCCGCGGGTGCGGCGGGTCAGCCCAGGCCGGCGGGGCGGGGGGTGCCGCCGCCCTGGGGCGGGGCGGAGATGAGCAGGAGGATCTCGTGGACGCGGCCGGCCAGGACCCGGGAGGGGCGCAGGTCGAGGATCGCGACCATTTCGTCGAGGGCGGCTCCGGTGGCGGTGGGGTCGTCGTGGACGAGGGTCGCGGCCAGCGAGCCGAGTGCCCAGCCGCGTTCGAGGGTGTCGGGGGTGGTGAGAGCGACGGCGCGGCGCGCGGCCGAGCGGGCGCCGGGGACGCGCAGGCGCCACATGGCGTCGGCGACGACGCAGGCCTCGCGGGCCTCGTCGAACGGCGGCCAGCCATGGGTGCGTAACGCCGGCACGCTGGGGCGGTCGCGCAGGGCGAACAGGGCGGCTTCGAGGGCGGGTTCGTCGCCGGTGGCGGCGGCGATCTGGACCTGGTGGGCGGCGGCCCAGCCGTGCAGGGCGGGATGCTGCACGGCGGCGGCGCGGGCGGCGGCGGCGCGGGCGGCGTCGAGGCGACCACCGGCGAAGGCGACGAAGGCGTCCAGGCTGTGGGCGGTGCCGGTGAGCAGCCGGTCGTCGAGGTGGGCCGCGTACTGGGCGGCCAGCGTGGCGAAGCGTCGGGCGGAGGCGTCGTCGCCGGTGTCGGCGGCCAGGTAGCCCAGACAGAACGACAGGTAGCCGGCGGCGCGGGTGAGTTCGCAGTGCACGGCAGGTGACAGGCGGCGTCCCAGCGCGGCGGTGACGCGGCGCCAGTCGCCGATGACGGGGCCGAGCAGGTCGGTGTGGGGGGCGCTGAGCAGGGTGGTGGCGTAGCGGTAGAGCCGCTCGTCGATCTCGCTGAGGGCCAGCGGGTCGGGGTCGGCGTAGGCGATCTCCCGGGAGATCATGGCGGCGGCGCGGGCGGCGGCGGCCAGGCCGTGACGGTCGGGCAGGCCGAAACCGGACGCGAGGGCCGCGTCTGCGGTGGCGTCGGCGCCGGGGGCGATGCCCGCGCCGGCACCCGCGCCGGTTCCTGACTGTTCGACGGAGTCCATGGTCAGCCTCCCCTCACGTTGCCGGCGGTGGGGTGTGCCGCGCCGCCGCGGTGGCCGTCGCGGTGCGGTCCGCGCCGGCCGGGTGCCGCAGGGTGCCTGCCTGCGGATGGACGTGCTGCGACGGGTGCCGCCCGTGTGACGCTCGGCACGGTATCGCGTGCGCAGGGGGGTCTGTACAGGGCTTTGGTGAAAGCGCTCTCGTCCCCACGGTATCCATCCAGGACATTGTTCCTCTTGCCGACACCACAGGCAGGGGGTATGTCTCCAACGTGACCCGTTCGGGGGTTCGGGCGCTTCCTTCGTCCCGCCCGGGAGACGGATTGGCACTGTTTCACGAAAAGGTGACAGTGGGGCGGGTGTGCGGACGGCGCCATTGTCGCAATGTGCGGATTGTCAAAAGGGGTTGGTGGTCGCGGGAGTCGGCGGCGGGTTCCAGCGGCGGGTGAGGATGCGGGGCCCGTCGGCGGTGATGGCGACGGTGTGTTCGACGTGGGCGGCCCGGCTGCCGTCGGTGGTGCGCAGCGACCAGCCGTCGGGGTCGGTGTGGCAGGTGTCCCGGCCGCCGGCGAGCAGCATCGGTTCGAGGGCGAGGACCAGGCCCTCGCGCAGGACCAGGCCGCGCCCGGGGCGTCCCTCGTTGGCCACGGGCGGGTCCTCGTGCATGCTCCGGCCGATGCCGTGGCCGCCGAAGCCGGCCAGGATGCCGTAGCCGCCGGCGCGGGCGACGGCGCCGATCGCGGCGCCGATGTCGCCGAGGCGTCCCCCCGGCACGGCGGCGGCGATCCCGGCGTGCAGGGCGGCGGTGGTGGTGTCGATGAGCTCGAGGTCGCCGGGACGCGCCGCCCCGACGACGAAGCTGATCGCCGCGTCGCCGGTCCAGCCGTCCAGGGTGGCGCCGCAGTCGACGCTGACCAGGTCGCCGGCGCGCAGCGGGGTGTCGCCGGGGATGCCGTGCACGATCACGTCGTTGACCGACACGCAGGTCACGGCCGGGAACGGGGTGGGGGCGAACCCGGGCTGGTAGTGCAGGAACGGGGGGATGGCCCCCGCCTCGCGGATCACCGCGGCGGCGGCGGCGTCCAGCTCACGGGGGGTGGCGCCGAC
>NZ_JAMQQG010000056.1 GCF_023716925.1 Frankia sp. R82 | reverse complement strand
CGCCGTGTGATCGGCTGCGGGGCTTTGACCTGTCTCAACCTGACGTGCGCTCGGAGGGAATCGAACCCCCAACCTTCCGATCCGTAGCGGTCTGGGGTGCTCCGTCCGCTGACGTCCGACGGTGTCCGAGTTCGTCCGACCGCTGGGCTGTCAACTTGACTGTCAGTTCGGCATCGGCTGAACAGCGAAGTAGACGACCCGCAGATCAAAGGATCTCGGTGTTTCGTCCGCCGGCGCGAGTCACGGAGGCCCGCGATCAAGTCGACGATTTCACGACTATGTTGTCGATCATTCCGTAGTCACGTGCCTCTTTGGCGGTAAACCAGCGGTTCCGATTCAGGTCCTCCGCAATCCGCTCGACAGGCTGGCCGATGTGACGACAAAAAATATCACGAATCACGCGCTTGGTGTACAGCAAGTCTTCTTCCTCGATCGCGGCACTGTGATCCGGGTCGCTCGCCCCGGCCGTGGGTCCGCACATCAGGACTCGCGCGAAGGGCAGTGCACAACGCTTGCCCGGCGTCCCTGCAGTCAACAGCAACTGCGCTGTCCCCGCTGCCAGTCCGAGGACCAAGGTGGTGACATCGGCTTGCACGAACTGCATCGTGTCATAGATCGACATGGCCGCGGGCACGCTGCCGCCAGGCGAGTTGATGTAGAGGAAGATATCGCGATGCGGTTCCTCGGCATCCAGCATGAGTAGTTCCGCACAGACCCTTTCGGCAGTTTCCTCCTCCACCGCTGTGCCGATGAAGATGATCCGATCTCGCAGCAGCCTCCTCATCGCCGCCGTGCCGGTTCCTACCGATTCCGACTTGCCTTCTCCACCGGAGGAATCACCGCTTGGGACGGTGGTCCTCTCTCCGTCCTGCTCGGCATCGTAAGACCTGGTGCCGCCGTTCGGTTGCTCGGCCACTCGCGACGCGGACCTGTTCCAAGGACCGCGACCGCTTCTTCCGACGAGCTTCCGTTCTTCCGGCGCCTCCCGGTCTTCGGCCGGCGGAGCACTCCGGGAGAGCCGTGCCGGTGTCGGCGTGCTTGTCACCGCAGCGGGGCGACCGCGCACCAGGCCGAGAAAAAGGTCGTGAGCGGTGGGGCGCTCGGCCGGATTCTTGCGCAGAGCACGCTCGACCAGGGACCTCAGTGAGATGTCGAGTCCGGTGAGGTCGGGGTCCTCGTGGATCGCACGATAGAGGATCACCGGGATGGCTCCTGTACCGTGGGGAAGCCGTCCTGTGCCGGCGAAAAGAATCACTCCGCCCCAGGCGTAGATGTCGGCTGCGGCCGTCGCGGGCGTTCCGAGAGCCTGTTCGGGTGCCATGAAGGCCGGTGTTCCCGAGTTGGAGTGCGTCAGCGTCGTGGTGGCGTCCAAGGCGTGGGCGATACCGAAATCGACGACCCTCGCCCCCGACGACGACAGCAGGATGTTGCCGGGCTTGAGGTCACGGTGCACCACACCACCAGCGTGGATCGCGGTAAGCGCCGAGGCGACGGCCACCGCCAGCCGTTCGAGATCCGCGGTCGGCAGCGGACCACGCTCCCACACGGCGGTGTCCAGGGTGGGGCCGTCGATGAACTCCGTCACCAAGTAGGGTCGCCGGTCCTGCACGCTGACGTCGAGCACCTCCGCGGTGCAGAACCTCGCGACCCGCTGCGCGGCGTGGGCCTCCCACAGCAACCGCTCGCGAAACTTTGGAACCCTGGCGAGATCACGACGAACCATTTTGAGGGCGACATACCGACCCCCCTCGCCGTGGCGAGCGAGGTACGCCGTGCCCATCCCGCCCTCCCCGAGGCGACCGAGCAGGTTGTAAGGCCCGACGGTCCGGGGGTCGTCCTCGTCCAGCGGGTCCACGCCCGACACGTCCACGCCCGACACGTCCATGCCAGCCCCCAGACAGGTCAGTCGCCAACTATGGACATTATCGGCCCCTCACCGAACTCGCCGTAGCGGGACTGTTTCAAGATCGGTGTTTCCGGCCCGACACGCCGGGCCGAGGTCCGGCGGGATGGGCACTGTGAGTGATGCCATCGGGTGGCATGACCCCTCGCAAGGATGATCGTGAGTTGGTGCGGCAGGTGTCGCCGAGGGGCACTGTTGCGTTCTGGCGAAGCTGGGCATGCCAGCGGGCCGGGGTGACCGTCGGTCAGATGGCGGTGGCGAGTTCGGTGAATGCGGCTGCCAGCCTCAGCGCCGGGTTGCTGTCGATCCCGAGTTCGTAGTGGCCGCGGCGGATGTTCTGCACGAGGGCGTGTCCGGCGCTGATTGTCTGGACCGAGCGTAGGCGTTTGAGGCCGCGCATCGGCCGGAGTCGGGCTTTCCACCGGCTGTGGTCGGCTTCGATCCGGTTGTTCTCCCGGGCCGCGTCGATGTGGCAGGCCGCGGGCAGCAGTTCGTCGAGGAGCCTCGGGTAGACCGGGGCCTTGTCGGTCGTGACCTCGACCGGCCGGCGGCCTTGGGCCAGGGCGCGGGTGAAGAAGCGGCGGGCGGCGGCCTGGTCGCGGCGGGTGCTGGCCAGGACATCGATGACCTGGCCGTACTGGTCCACGGCCCGGTACAGATACGTCCACCGGCCGGCAACCTTCACGTACGTCTCATCGACATACCACCTGTCGCCGGGCCGGTGCCGGCACGGCCGGGCCGCTTCGACCAGCAGGGGCGTGAAGCGCTGCACCCATCGGTAGACGGTGACGTGATCGACGTGGAGGCCGCGTTCGGCGAGCAGCTCCTCGACGTCCCGGTAGGACAGCGCGAACCGTAGGTACCACCGCACCGCAAGAACGATCGCCTCCGGCGGAAACCGGAACCCGGCGAACTCCGAGCCCAGCGCTGGAAGAGCAGCTACGCCTCGACCCATCGACCGATCATCTCTCGCCGCCGGCCCGAGGTCCTGCCCCGGCCGGATGCAACAGCGCCTCCGGGAATACACCGGCCAATCCCTCGATGCGATCGAGTACATTCTGCACCGCGTACTACCTTTCCTCTGCCGCAGCGACGGCCACAGCCGCCATCTCGGTGGCGGCGTCCTTCGGTGGGTTCTCGGTCCGGCTTTCCGCTCTGGTGGTAGCCAGGTACGTGGCGAGCGCGACGAGCATGATCAGCGCGCATACCGCGCTGATCGCGCGGAGCTCAACATGGACCGATGTCGTGGAACCCTGCACCATGATCCCTAGGATAGCGACCCCGAGGGCGATAGCGAAGTTGCGCGTGGAGCTGAGCATGCCGCCGGCCACGCCGGATATCTTCACGTCCACTGACCCGAGCAGGCGGGCGCCCAGCGGAGGAATCGCGAGACCGACTCCGAATCCCAGGAACACGGCGTTCGCGACGACCCAACCGACGCTATCAGGCCGAACGCAGATGAACACCGAGCCCACGAGGTTTGAGGCGATTCCGGCGGCGATCGTCGCGCGGGTACCGATCGCGTGCCGGATCCGCTCCACGAGGGAGGTCGACACGGCGCAGGCAAGCATCATCGGCAGGAACATAATGCCCGCCCTGAGCGGCGTGAAACCGTGATCCACTCCGTAGTACAGGCCGAGACAGTAGACCAGTCCGAAGTTGACGAAGACGATGAAGCCTCCGATGATCACGGCTGACTGGAATTCCTTGTTCGTGGGCAAGGAGGCCGGGAGCACCGGGTCGACGAACCGCTGCTCGTGCCGGAAGAACGCGTACAGGCCAGCTATGGACACTGCCGGGAGGGCGGCGAGAAGCGACCACTCGAGACCACCGGAAGGGTGCCGCAGGACAATGAAGCTGCCGACGAACAAGCCGGACGACACCGCATAGAGAGCCTGTCCGTAGGCGTCCCACTTCCGTCGCGTTGCCGGAGCTTCGCTCGTCTTGTTCCGTACGTCCGGCAGCGCCAGCCATATGATCGGAACAACGGCCACGATGTTAATCATAAAGACGCTGCGCCAGGTCAAGAACTGGACGAGGGCACCACTCAGGATTGGCCCAGCGGACACGGCCACCGACTGGGAGAAGGTCCACAGCGCCATAGCGCGCCCCAGCTGCTGCGGCGGAACGCTGGAACGCAGCACCGCGAGGCCCGCCGGTGTGCACATCGCGGCTCCGAAACCCTGCACCGCGCGGCCCAGTACCAGCAGCCAGAAGTTCGGCGCGACCACGTCGATCAGCGAACCGGCGCCGAAGACAAGGATGCCGTACATGAATACCCGCGCGTGGCCGAACCTGTCCGACCAGGCGCCACCGGACAACATCAACGTCGCGAAGGTCAGCGAATACGCGACGGCGACCCAGCCGAGCGACCCGGTCGACACGGCGAAGGCGTCCTGAATCCGGGGCAGGGCAACGTTGACGATGGTGACATCGATCCCAATCACGAAGCTCAAGATGCAGACCGACGCGAGCGATCTGTACCCGGACACGTTCATCCAGCCTCCTTTCGGTTTCACATGTTGACCCTTCAGCGTGGTGTGCCCGTCAGGGCGGATGACCGGGGCACCGGGTGGCATCGGCTAAGGTTCTGCGAGTTCCGCGAATCCGGCCTTGACGGCGTCGAGCTCAGCGCGCACGTGGCCAACCGCCAGCGGGTCCGGGGCCGTCCAGGGTGGCCTGCTGCTCGGCCCGCGTCGCGCCGTAGAGCATGCTGGTCGCCGCGCGGAATCGCAGCGCGCGGGCGTCGTCGCCGAAATGGACGCCGGCCAGCACCGCAATCCCGCAGTTTTCCAGCAGGTGCCGCTGCAGTGACTCCCCACTGGGGACAGACTTGCCGGCTAGCGTCTCGCGCAGCGGCTCGAAGTCCGGGTAGACCTCGAAGTCCGGGTAGACATAGAAGTCCGGGTAGACATAGAAACCCCCGGTGGGCGGCCGGCACTCGGCGCCGCTGCGGACCACAATATCGTACACTGCCTGCGCCACAGCCCGATGCAGCCCGCGGTCTCGCGCGAGCCGTTCAAGCAGCTCCGGAGGCTCGCCGAACGCGTAGGTGGCGACCTCCTGCATGGGGCGGCCAGCGTGGACCACGATTCGCTGGCGTACCCAATCACGTCCGCGCGCAGCTGCGCCCCCCACGCCGTGTCCGGGAACCGAACCGCGCCGATGCGCCTGTGGGGTGCCGGAACTCGGTCACCGGCCTTGACCTGGGGTTTTAGGCGGCTCGTTCGTATTTGTTGATCAGGCCACCGAGGACGGGCTGGCGTGTGATCCGTTCCTTGGTCAGGTCTGTGACGGGGTGGTCGGGCCGTGGTGGTTGAAGGTTGCGGCTGGGGTGGGGTCGCCGTCCGTTGTAGTGGGCCGCATACTCGGTCAGGATGGTGTGCAGGTGCCACTCGCCGAAGATCGGCATCCGGTCGGTGACCTCGGTCCGGACCGTGCGGACGAACCGTTCCGCGTAGGCGTTCGCGCGGGGTGTTCGGGGTGGGATCTTGACGGCGGTGATGTTGGCGTCGGCGAGGACCGCGTCGAACGACGCGGTGAACTGTCCGGCGCGGTCGCGGATCAGGAACTGGAAGTCGGCAGCCCGGTCGCCGAGGTCCATGCGAAGGTTGCGGATCTGCTGGGTGGTCCACAGGCCGTCTGGGTGGGCGGTGACCCCGAGGATGTGGACGGTACGAGAGCCGACTTCCAGGACGAAGAAGCAGTACAGACGCCGCAGCGTCACGGCGCAGTCCACGTGGAAGAAATCGACGGCCAGTATGGTCGAGGCCTGCGTGCGCAGGAACTGCCGCCACGTCGTGTCGGTCTGGCGTTTCGGAGCCGGGGGCAACCCGAGGGTCTTCAGTACCCGGCGGATCGTGGACGCGCCGACTCGGTGGCCGAGCTTAAGGAGTTCGCCCTGGATCCGCTGGTAGCCCCATGTCGTGTTCTCGGTCGCGAGCCGCTCGATCAGCGTGGCGATCTCCGGGCTGATCGGTGGCCGTCCTGTCCGCTGCGGGTGGGTCCATTTCCGTGTGACCAGGCGGCGGTGCCACCGCAGGACGGTGCCGGGGGTGACCAGCCGGTGCGCTCGCAGCGTCCTGGGTAGAAGCCTGATCAGCGCTGCGAGGACCGCCCGGTCCGCCCAGTCCCATCGGGGCTTGGGCTGGGTACGGCGCAGCACCGCGACCTCGTGTCGCAGCACGAGCAGCTCGATGTCCTTCGACGCCGACGAACGGCCGAGGAGGACAAGCCAGCCGCACACCCGAACGAAGATCAGATAGAGCGGGCGGATGGACATAGCTGACCATCATGCCGCCAGCTTTGCCTCGTCGCATCACCCCAGGTCACAGGCCCAAGCCGACTTCCGGCACCCCACAGGCCGTCCGGCCGATCTACCACCACAAACGCACCTCGATCGACGCCCACCTGACCATCGTCTTCGCCGCCCTCGCCGTCACCCGGTTCGTCGAGGACCACACCGGCTGGTCCATCCGCGCTTTGTGCGCACCACCCGGCGCTACCGCACCATCCAGATCCGCGCCGGCGAACCGCTCCTCACCGCAGAGGACCCTCCCCGACGACCTCCGCACCGCCCTCTCACTGATCGTCTGACCGCAGCCTGCACACCAATTTGAGAGCCTGTCCTGAATCTTGACGGGGTTTTACTGTCGGTAGTCGTTCTGGGTGTCCAGCGGGCGACGGGCGTGCCGCGGGCGAGGCGGCGGGCCATGGTCTGGATCAGCGCCCAGTAGATGAAGGCGGCGGAACTGGCCGGGTTGCGTTCGTAGTCACGGGCGAGGCGGCGGTGCGCGGTGAGCCAGGCCAGGGTCCGCTCGACGACCCAGCGTTTCGGGAGAGGCTCGAAGCCCTTCTGGCTTTCCTTCTTCCGGACGATCTCGATGGTGGTCTTCAGGGTTCGGCTGGCCCAGTCGACGAACTTTCCGGCGAAGCCGCCGTCGGCGAACACGTGCCGGCAGGAAGGGGTGGTGAAGTAGTGGTCGAGCAGCAGTTGGCGGGCGCCGTCGCGGTCCTGGCGGCTGGCGGGCAGGACGAGCACGCCCAGCAGCAGGCCGAGGGTGTCGACGACGATGAACCGCTTGCGGCCGTTGACCTTCTTGCCCGCGTCGTAGCCACGGGTGGGCAGGGTGACGGTCTGGGCGCCCTTCACGGACTGGGAGTCGATCACCCCGGCGGTCGGCTGGGCGGCGCGGCCCTCGGCCTGGCGGACCTCGTCGCGCAGCCCGTCGTGGACCCGGATGACGACGCCCTTCTTCTTCCACCGGTCGAAGAAGCCGTAGACGGTCTTCCACGGTGGGAAGTCCGCCGGCAGCGCCCGCCACACGATCCCGTTGTGGGTGACGTAGAGGATCGCGTCCACGATGTCGCGCCGGTCGTGTTTCTCCCTCCGCCCGTCCTTCGGCGCCGGGGGTAGCAGCGGTGCCACGTATGCCCACTCCACGTCCGACATGTCGCAGGGGTAGCGGCGGGATCGGCTCATGTCTCGACCGTTGCCCCTCGTCCTGGTAGATCACGCCGCCACGCTGGCAAGATCAGGAACGGGCCACGCTCGGTGCACACGATCAAGATTCAGGACAGGCTCTCCGGGCCGGCGCGCCGGTATTCACCCGCGTCCTCCTGGCCTTCCAGTCCACTCACTGCGAGCCTGCTGCCGCCCTTCGCCATGTGGCCGGCTTTCCCGACCTCGGACTACTACGACGGCTCCGCCCCACTCTGATGCCATCGGCTGACGACGAGCCTTCCCGCCCCGGTCGGAGGGGAGCATCAGCGCGGTTCCCACGTTCGCCACAGATTCCCTCGGCAGGGTCGGTGTCCAGCTATGCCCCAGCGGCCATCCACGAGTACGCCGCAGGCTTTCCCCGTGGCCACCCAGCCGGACAGACACTCGTTCCCGCCGGGCGCCCCCACGCAGGACGAGATCCACGTCAGGTTCACCGCAGCCCAGCCCACATCCGCCAGGTTCGAGCTGGTGTTTCGCTTGAGGGGCTTTACGACGCTGGTTCCTCACGTACACCTTTCCGCCTCGCTTGCCAGGCCCAGGCCGTCTGGCAGTGCCGACCTGTCCCGTCGTTGTCAGGGCTGCTTCCCGCCCTCCCCCGCGTCTCCCGGCCCAGGCTGCCCTCAGCTCCAACCGGCCTGCTGCGACAGGCCAGCGGTGAAGATCTCTCACTCCACAGGAATCCACAGCGCCTCGTGGCGCACCTCATCGACGAACCACCTGTCCCCAGGACGGTGCCGACACGGCCGCGCGGTGTCGACCAGCAAGGGCGTGAACCGCTGCACCCACCGGTACACGGTCACGTGATCGACCTCGAGGCCCCGTTCAGCGAGCAGTTCCTCGACATCCCGGTACGACAGGGCGAACCGCAAGTACCAGCGCACCGCCAGCACGATCACCTCCGGCAGGAACCGGAACCCGGCGAACCCCGACACCGGCACCGGCACCGGCACCGGCGGAGCGACCGCACCTCGACCCATCACCTGATCATGACCGACCGCCAAGACGACCACCTGCACCGGCCGGACGCAACAGAGCCATCATGCATCAGATGCACGGCCGAGCCGGGTTCCCGCTCCTCCGTCACCGGATCCTGCTCGGCTAACGCTCAGTCACCACCGGATGTGTGCCAGAGCCGTTGGTATTGCAGTCCCCGCGTCGTTCACGGCAATGCTCGGAGTCTCGGTGAAGAACGCGGTACCGCTCTGCGTGTTGATCGGTACGGAGACCGCGATCCGATCGGCGTAGATGGTCTTCTCACCATGGAGCACGGAAATGTTGATCCTGGCCTTGGTGCCCTTCTCGGGGTCACCGCCAGCCTCCAACGGTGATGGGTTGGTCGCGGGACGGTAGTCGAGCAGGGGTTGTCGACCATGGCGAAGCCCTCCTCGCGTGCGGTGTCATGGCGTGCGTCGGGGAAGGAAGGCTGTTACCACTCGCGCTTGGCATGGTCGCCGCGCGGGGCGACTCACGTTCGCTCAGGCGGGCCCGACGGCTCGTTCCCCCCCGTCAAGAATCAGGTCGTTGCCTTCCAGGATCTCGAGGGTGCTGTTGACGGTCAGATGTTCACCCCCGGGCCCGCGCAGCTGGCGGATACGCACGTATGTTCCGTTGTCCGCGTCGAATCGGACTCCGCCGGATCCGGTGATAACACCGTCGACCGAAAGATCACTCCGGGCCGAAACCCTGTCGCCGACCGAAAGCTTACCTGCGACAGAAACGTCGTTGCCCGCGAGAATCTTGACGAAGCTGTCGACGGTCAGATCCTCACCATATGGCCCGCGCAGCTGGCGGATACGCACGTATTTTCCGTTGTCCGCGACAAATTCGGCTCCGCCGGATCCGGTGACACTTCCGCTGACCGAAAGATCGCCTGAGACAGCGAGGTCACCGGTGACGGACAGGTCACCGGCGACAGAAACGTCGTTGCCCGGAAGGACCTCCACGGTACTGTTGACCATCAGATTTTCGCCTCCTGGTCCGCGCAGCTCGCGGATACGCACATATCTGCCTTCGCCTTCGACGAATTCGGCTCCGCCGGATCCGGTGACGCTTCCGCCGACCGAAAGATCGCCGGTGACGATCAGTCCGGTCAGGGTGGGATTTTTCACGGTGACAGTGACACTGGCGTACAGCTCGACCGATTCGAAGCCGGCCGCGGCGTGCTGCTCGCTGTCGGCCCCCTGCGCGCTGGCGGCGGCGGACGCCTTCAGGACGAAGGTGGTGTCGCTGGTGACCGTACCCGCCGGGACGGGCCACGACGTCTCGGTCCCCTTGAACACGGGGACGTCGTGGTGGCCGTCGTACAGCCAGAAGTAGGTGCCGTTGCTCTCCCAGGAGAGCTGGAAGGAGTCACCGGCGTCGATCGTCGTCCTGGGGACGGCCGACCGGTTCGAGCTGCGCGGCAGGAAGTTGCGCAGATAGAAGATGGGCTCGATGACGGGAAGGGTGAGCTTCCTCGGATTCTTCACGCTGCATTTCTGCCGCGGATCCGTCGTGGAGGATTCGGTGACCTGCACGAGGAGCGGGTCACCGGTGGTGGTGGCGATCGAGCCGCTGATACTGAAGACCAGGGGGTAGGTGACCGGGTCCTTGGGGCTGGCGTTGTGGAAGGTGACAGCGTATTTGGTGGCGTCGGGCTCGACGAGTCCGTCCCCGTCGTCCTCCAGCGCCACCGGCTTCCATCGTGCGTCGTTCACCGCGATGCTCGGATTCTCGGTGAAAAAGGCGGTGCCGCTCTGCGTGCCCACCGGTACGGAAACCGCGATCCGGTCGGAGTAGATTTTCTGTGCACCGGCGAGAACGGAGATGTTGATCGCGGCCTTGGTGCCCTTCTCGGGGTCACCTCCTGCTTCCAGTGGCGACGGGCTGGTGGCGGGGCGATAGTCGAACAACGGGTCTTCGTGCATGGCGAAATCCTCCTGGCCTGCCGTGTTGCTTTCCGGCATCCTGGTTTGCGGTGTTCTGATACGCGGTGGTGTGGCCTACGGTGGTGGCGTGCGTCGGGAAAGGGACGTGGTTACTGCTCCGGGTCGGCGAGGAAGCGGAGCAGACCGTCCTCCAGCAGAACGGGGCTGTCCGGGAAGCGCGCCTCCAGCGGCGCCGGGATCAGCGCGTACGGCTCCCAGGGAGCCTCGCCCGGCGCCGGGCGCAGCCAGGACCACGAGCCGTTCTTCTCGGCCGGCCGAGGGAAGGCGAGAGTCCCGGCCTCCGACGCACCGCCAAGGCCTGAGTCGGAGTCGGAGCCTGAGTCGGAGTCGGGTCCAGCGCCAGAGCCAGGCCCCGAGTCGGGGTCAGAGCCGGCGTCGGGCGGGCTGGTCGAAACGTGTTCGGTGGTGAGGACGGGACCGAACCGGAAGAGCGCCTGTAGGTGACGCAGCGCGTCGTCGGTGTGCCGAGGCGGGACGGCGACGGTGGCGGTGGGGGTGATGCCGCTGGTGGCGTGGACGGGGGCACGGGGATCGAGAAGCAGGAGCAGCCGGGTGGGCGCCGGATCGCCGAACGTCAGCGGAACGTAGTTCCCGGCCGGCGGGGTGTCGGCCGGCGGAGTGCCGGTGTCGGGCGGCCCGATCTGGGTGATGTAGTCCTGCTGGTCGTCGGGGGCGGTGACGCTGTGGAACCTGGCGAAGTCGTAGGCCCCGCACGCATCGGTGGCGTAGTAGCCGATGAGGCCGTCGTCGCGGGCGGCCACGTCGCCCAGGCGGATCTCGAACTGGTCGCTGGTGAAGGTCGCCGGCGGCGGGTCGAGGGTGGCGGCCCACCCGGTGTCGCGGATGGGGGGTCCCGCGAGGGTCAGCCGCAGCTGCGCGGGGACGAGGGCCAGCGGGCGCCCGAGCAGCAGGGACAGGTTCTGGTCGGCGCGCTGGCCAAGCGGGTCGGTGGTCCACAGGGTGGAGTCGATGACGTCGAGAAAGGCCGTGACGTTCGCCTCCCCGACGAGCGCCGGGGAACCGATGAGGGCCGCGAGCTCGGGGACGTGGGCGGCGAGCTGCTCCGGGGTGGTGATGGCGCTGCCGGGCGCGGGTTCCCACTGGCCGGTGCGCTGGCCGTCGGCTCCGGCGAGCAGCCGATAGGTGCCGAGCAGGAGCCCCGCCGGGTCGTAGAGCAGCAGGCTGCGGTCGAGGTGGTTGGGAAGGATCCAGCCGCAGATCGGGCTGGGATCGGCCGCGGTGCCGACGACGCGCGTGCCGCTCTGGGCGTCCAGGAGATCGAAGTCGAGCCGGGCGGGTTGCAGGGGGCGCGGGGGTAGCTGGGCGACGGAGGCGATCGTGGGCGTCAGCGAGGTCCCGACGGCGAGGGCGGCGTCGACGGTGAGCGGGAAGTTGCGGTAGTCGTGCAGCCCGCTGCTCTCGGTGTTGGCGCTGACGACCTCCAGGACCCGGCCGAACTTGTCGTAGAGGAAGAGCTCCTCGATGCAGATCTGCCCGGCCCGGGTCTCGTGGAAGGGTGCGCTGGCGCTGCCGGGCAGGTAGGGGACGCTGTCGACCCGGCCGCGGTAGCGCGCGGGCAGGCTGTCCTCGGTGGCGGCGTCCAGGTAGCCGGCCAGGTCGGCGACGGCCGGAAAGTCGGTGTCGTCGGCCGTGGGGCGGCGAAAGGCGCGCAGGTCGCGGGCGGCCAGGCGATCGTTGAAGCCGGTGAGCTCCTGGGCGAGCAGCCCCCAGTCGCCGATCGCGGTGAGCCAGGCGTCGATCTGGTCCTGCTGGTCGTCGCTGCCGTGCTGGGCGACGTACTCTTTCAGCCTGGCCGCGAACAGGGACCGGGGGTGCGGGCCGAGCGCGCAGATCCCCGTGACGACGACCCGGTCCACGGGGACGTCGACGCCCTGCGGGGTGAAGCGGTAGTCGGTGCCGTCGAAGGTCCAACAGCGCTGCGTGCCCACGGCGTGGGGGATGTGCCGGTAGGAGATCTTCCAGTCCATGAACAGCGGCTCCCAGGGCTGGGCCCAGGGTTCCAGCCCGAGCGCCGGGAGAGTGCCGGTGTAGGCGGCGGGTGGGTGGGCGCTCAGGACGGCGTCCACCTGCTCCGTCGACAGGCCGCCGGCGGCGGCGAGTGCCGCGGCGTTGCCGGGGTCGAGCAGGAAGTACTCCGCGACCAGCGCGGGCACCTCGGGCGGGAAGGCGTCGAGACCCGCGACGGCGGGCATCGGGCCGCGGCCGGGTGCCGCGGTGATCGTCGTGCCGGCGACCGTGACGGCGCTGATCAGCGCGGCGCCGTCCGCGGTGAGCGGCCGCACGGAGAGGGGCTGGTCGGGAACGGTCGCGTCCGCCGGGGGCAGGATCCCCGACAGGCTCACCACGGGATTGTTGTTCTGCGCGTACGAGGCGCGCGGGACGGCCTTGAGCTCGGCACCCCCGGTCAGCCCTTTCGCCGCGGCGAAGGCGCCGACCCCGGCGACGAACGCGTCGTGGGCGTTGGCGTGGGGCTCGGTGTGGTCGGGCTGGGGGACCTTCGCGGCCAGTTCCCGCACCTGGGCGGTGCGGACGCCCACGGTGTGGGCGAGCGATCCCTCCCGCTCGGCGTCGAGTTCCCGCGTCATCAGGTCCTGGTCGGGGACGTCGTCGATCTCGGTCATCGACGCGCCCGCGATCCCGTTCTTCAGCCACAGGGCGTTGAGCCGCCACTGGAGGTCCACGAGCTCGCCGAGCCGTTCGTCGAGCTGGCGCTGGTCGTCGTTGAGCGTGGCCAGCCACGCCGGCGGGACGAAGGGAGGCGGCGCCGCGGCCTCGGCGTTCGAGCCGTCGGCGGACGAGCCGTCGGCGGGCGAACCATCCGCGGGCGAACCATCCGCGGGCGAACCATCCGCGGGAGGTGGTGCGACCGTCCAACGATGGCCGCCGGCCGACGTGGCGAACGCGGCGTCGCGGATCTGGCGGCGTACCCGCTCGTCGCCGCCCTTCTCCTCGGCGACGGCGAGCAGGTCGTGCAGGAACGCCCGCAGCAGCGACAGGTCGGCGGCGGAGGGCTCGGCGCCGTTCGCGTGCAGCGACTGGCCGGCCAGGGCGGTGAAGGCGTCCTCGGTGGTGTTGCCCAGGGCGACGCTCAGCGCGCCGTTGTCCTGGATCGTGTCCAGCGGGTCCGGGACGGGCGCCGCGGTCGCGTCGGGATCCCAGCCGACGCTCAGGGCCGTACCGGCGTACAGGCTGCGGGTGATCGGGCTGGCCGCGGCGTCGTGACCGGTCTCGCCGGTCAGGCGGGGGTCCTGCCAGCCGAGGTGCGCGAGCTGGTCGGCGTAGGAAGTGCCGGGCGGGAGGGAGGCGAGCACGTCGGCGTCCGGATCGGAGTACCAGCCGATGACCCGGTAGCCGAGGACGGTGGCCGAGCCGACGTCGGCGAGGTCGTCGAGGAAGGAGAAGACGCCCGCGTTGTGCGGGGTGTAGGTGGTGAAGTACGGGTCCCCGGTGGCCATGGCGGTGACGAACAGGGGGTCCCGTCCGGCGCGTTCCGTCCACGGGGTGTTGTCGGTGTGTCCGAAGGCGAGCCCGATCTGGACCTGCGCGACGTCAGGATCCATGGTGTTGCGGTAGGAGTCGGGGCTGGCCTGCCAGGCACTCAGAGTGGTGGCGTTGACCAGGTAGGGGCTGGAGCGCGCGAAGTCGTGTCCGTCCTCCTGCGCCCGCGGGCTGTACGGGCAGTCGCTTTCGATCACCCACGCCTGGGCACCGCGGGTGCTGGTGCCGCTGACGCGGATCACCAGCCAGCGGTTGGGCACCAGCGGGTAGCTGATCGCACCGGTCGCCGGGTCCTGCACACCGTGGCGCAGCCCCCGGGGCAGGGTCCAGTGCAGGTGGACGCCGGTGTGGCTGTACACCGGGTCGTTGCTCTGGCGGTCTCCCGCCTCCGGCTCCGGGCTCAGGTAGTCGTCCAGTGCCTGGTAGGTGTGCTGCCAGCTGCGGAAGGAGTCACGGCCCTGGAGGGCCCGGTTGACCACGAGGACGTCGAGGTCCACGGGGACGACGAGCGCGGGACTGGCGGTCACCTTCAGTCTCCGTTCGGGCCAGTGAAGCGGATGGCCTCGGGGACCCTGACCATCTGCAGGGCCAGGTCGGCGGGGCCGAGGGGACCGACAGCGGTGCCGTGCGCGGCGTCCAGGGCCGCCGTCAGCGCGGGGACGAGCGAACCGAGGTCCAAGACCCGGCCGCCGCCGGCACCGGCCCTGAGGTGGTCCAGGACGGGGAAGGTGACATCGGGGCCGATCTGCTCGCCGAGCCGGCGACCCTGCGCAGCGTGCGGCGGCGCCAGCAGGTTCCGCAGCGGGATCAGGCCGTGATCCTCGACGCCGAACCGGAAGCCCTCCTGGGGCTCGCTGAACTCGACGGCCGCGGGCAGGCCGTCGAACAGGCACAGCAGCACGGTGGGCGAGAGGTGGTCCATTCGCAGGATGGGGAGCGGCGCACCCGCCGCGTCGCTGGCGCGTACGGCCAGGTTCGGCCAGCCGGAGACGAGCGCCGAGCGCAGCAGCAGCCCGGAGACCGGCCCGAGCGCGCCGCCGCCGCCGTCGCCGTCGGACGCGGGATCCGTGGGCGCGGAGTCCTCCGGCGCGGTGCCGCGCTGGGTCGCGCGGTACCCGGCTGCCACCGCCCGTGCCGCCGCCCGGATGGTGGCGGCGACGGTCTGATCCTCGAGGGTGTCCCGACTGGACTGCGCGCCGATGCTGAGGGCACCGGAGACCAGCGCGTCCAGCCAGGTCGGGTCCAGGTGGAAGAAGCGCAGCGACTCCCGCGGCAGCATCCGCTCGTCGGGCACCAGGTGCGTGAACGGCACGAGGTACAGCAGCAGGAGCCGCCCGAGCCAGTCCGCGACCGGGGTGAGGTGGTCCTCAAGGTCTCCGCCCGTGTCCATCGCCGTGGCGAGGGTGGCCCGGGTGGCGTCCGAGCGCAGGACGGCCTTGATCCCGCCGGCCGGGTCGGTGGACGGCGCGGCCGGCGCCGGCGGGGTCCACGGGACGCGGGGCCGGCTCGGTGGTGTTCCGATGGCGGTGAGCAGATGGCCGCCGAGCAACGCGCCGAACGCCTCGGACGTCGGCGTTCACCCCAGGAGCTGCACACACGGCTTCGAGAGGTTCCTGCAGGCCGTGGACCTCGGC
>NZ_JAMQQG010000055.1 GCF_023716925.1 Frankia sp. R82 | reverse complement strand
CCCCCCCCCCCCCCCCCCCCCCCCCCCCCCCCCCCCCCCCCCCCCCCCCCCCCCCCCCCCCCCCCCCCGCCCCCCCCGCCCCCCCCCCCCCCCCCCCCCCCCCCCCCCCCCCCCCCCCCCCCCCCCCCGCCCCCCCCCCCCCCCCCCCCCGCGGTCGTCGTTTCGTTCGGGCGGGGTTCCGGCTCAGCAGAGCGTGCGCGGACCCGTCAGAGGAGCTCGAGGACCATGGCGGCGCCCATGCCGCCGCCGGCACACATCGACACGACGCCCAGCGTCGCGCCGCGGCGGCGCAGCTCGCCGAGCATGGTGACGACCATGCGGGCGCCGGTGGCGGCGATCGGGTGGCCGAGGCTCGCGCCACTGCCGTTGACGTTGACGATCTCCGGGTTGATCCCGAGCTTGCGCACGGCCGCGACCGGCACCGAGCAGAACGCCTCGTTGATCTCGAACAGGTCGATGTCGGCCAGGGTGAGGCCGGCCCGGTCGAGTGCCTTCGGGATGGCGAGGGTGGGGGACATGCCGGTGCGGGCGGGCTCGATGCCGACGGCGGACCAGGAGCGGATCCGGGCCAGGGGGGTGAGGCCGTGGGCGGCGGCGTAGGTGTCGCTGGTCAGGGTGACGGCCGCGGCGGCGTCGTTGAGCCCGGCGGCGTTGCCCGCGGTGACGGTGCCGGCCTCCCCGAGCTCCGGGTGGATGAGCTTGAGCGAGGCGAGCCGCTCCAGCGTCGTGCCACGCCGCGGGTGCTCGTCGGTGTCGAAGCGCACGACGCTGCCGTCGGGGCGGGTGACGTCGAGCGGGATGATCTCTTCGGTGAACGCGCCCGCGTCGATGGAGGCGATCGCGCGGGCGTGGCTGTAGACGGCCCACTCGTCGACGTCGGTACGGGTCAGACCCATCTCACGGGCGGTGTTCTCGCCGACGGTGATGGACATGTCGAACGCGGGGGCGTCGGGGGTTTCGGGGTGCGACGGCGGGCGCCACAGCGTCTGGTTGCCCTCGGCGTCGAACTTGACGCCGGGAACACCATGGGTGAGGCTCTCGGTGCCGCCGGCGATGACGACCTGGTCCATCCCGGCGCGGATGCTGCCGGCGGCGATCGAGACCGCGGACAGGCCGGCCGCGCAGTGCCGGTTGTCGGCCAGGCCCGGCACGTCGGTCAGGCCGAGCCGGACGGCGACGTTGCGGGCGATCACCCCGCCGCCCTGCATCGACTCGGCGAGGACGATGTCGTCGACGTCCTGTGCCGGGATACCGCTGCGCTCGAGCACTACCGGGACGACCGCCTCGGCGAGGTCGAACGCGTCAAGGCCGACGAGGGTGCCCTTGCGGGTCCGGCCGATGGCCGTGCGGCCGGTCGAAACGATCACTGCTTCGGTCACGGGTATCCTCCTGGGGGAACCGGCAACGCGCTCGCCAACGGCACCGCCGCAGCGCGACACGCCGCCCGTCCGCGCAGATGTCGATATTGATATCGACACTAGCCAGCGCCTCTGCCACCCGCAACCGACCGGTAGCCGACCCGCGTCAGCTCCCCGGATGCCGCAGCTCCAGCCGCCACCGGGCCGCCCTCGCCGGCCTCCACGGGAGACCCGCATCAGCGAGGACGGCCCGAGCCGTCGCAGCGGCGACGGGTGCTACTTCGGGGGGAAGCGCAGCGCGCCGTCGAGGCGGATGTTCTCGCCGTTGAGGTAGGGGTTGCGCACGATCGACTCGACCAGCAGGGCGAACTCCTCCGGCCGACCCATCCGCTTGGGGAACTGGATGCTGGAGGTCAGCTTCTCCTTCAACGCCTCGGGCGCGGAGAGCATGATCGGGGTGCCCATGGTGCCGGGCGCGATCGCGTTCACCCGGATGCCGGTCGGGGCGAGGTCACGGGCCAAGGGCAGCGACATGCCGAGGATGGCGGCCTTGGCCGCGGCGTAGGCCAGCTGGCCGACCTGGCCCTCCAGACCGGCGATCGAGGCGGTGTTGACGACCACGCCCCGCTCGCCGTCCTCGGTCGGGGTGTTGTGGGCCATCGCCGCGGCGGACAGCCGGGTGACGTTGAACGTGCCGACCGCGTTGAGCTGCAGGACGCGGACGAACGCGTCCTTGTCGTGCGGCGTTCCGTCGCGGTTGAGCGTGCGGGCGGCGATGCCGCCGCCGGCGACGTTCACGACGATCGAGAACGTGCCCAGCGACTGGGCCGCGCTGATCGCGGACTGCACCACGTCGTCGTCGTTGATGTCACCGCTGACCGCGACGGCGTCCGGCCCGATGCTGTCGGCGACTTCCTTGGTGCCGCCGTCGTGCAGGTCGAAGACCACGGTCTTCACGCCGAGGCCGACGAGATGCCGCACGGTCGCGGCCCCCAGACCACCGGCACCTCCGGTGACGATCGCCGAACGTCCTGTCAGATCCACAGTGTCCTCCTGCCCGGGGACGCCGTTCCCGGCCGGGAACCCGCGTCCGTGCGTGTCCGCTGAAAGCGGGACCCATGCCCTGCCTGCTGTGGGCAGCCGCCGGTGGGGCGACCGCGGAAGTCCAATCTCGGCCGCGAACCCAGGCCATCATGAACAGCGTGACCATAACGGGTCCGGTCCTGGCGGGACAACGGACGCAGCGTCCATCCGGCCGCCACGGCGCCCGCCCACTACCGAGTCGGCCGCGGTGCGGCAGGTCCTCGTGGGCGGCGGGAGATGGGCAGCGGGAGGTGGGCAGGCAGCTCCGCGGCCAAACGTTGACATTGACATCGAGTTTTGCATCGGGCTAGCGTCGAATACGTGACAGAGGTAACGCTTGGTCTGAGCCTGGCCGGAATCCGCGGCGAGGCCGCTTCGCTGGCCGACGTGGCACGCCGCGCCGAACAGGCCGGCTACGACTCGGTGTGGACCGGCGAGGCCTGGGGCGCCGACGCCTTCACGCCGCTCGCCTTCATCGCCGGCATCACCACCCGGCTGCGGCTGGGCACCGCGATCGCGCAGATGCCGGCCCGGACCCCGGCCGCCACCGCGATGACGGCCCTCACCCTGCAGCAGCTGTCCCAGGGCCGGCTGATCCTCGGCCTTGGTGCCTCCGGGCCGCAGGTGGTGGAGGGCTGGCACGGCGTGCCCTACCACCCGCCGGTGCGGATGACCCGTGAGTACCTGGCCATCCTGCGCCAGGCCCTCGCCGGCGTCGAGAAGGTCGCCTTCGACGGATCGATCTACCAGGTGCCCTACACCGGCCCCGGGTCCACCGGCCAGGGGCGGGCGCTGCGTTCGCAGCTGCCGGGTGCACCGCAGACACCGATTCTCATCGCCGCGCTCGGGCCGAAGAACGTGGCGATGACGGTCGCCGAGGCCGATGGTCTGCTGCCGTACCTGTGGAGCCCGCGGCACTGGAAGAACGCCTGGGGTGAGGCGCTCGCCGCCGCCCCCGCGGGCTTCCAGATCGCGCCGACGGTGCTCGCCTGCGTCGGTGACGACGTCGAGGCCTGCCGCAACGAGGTCCGCCCACGGATCGCGTTGCACATCGGCGGCATGGGGTCGAAGACGAAGAACTTCTACGCCAATCTCGTCGCCCGCTACGGGTATGTCGAGGAGGCGAACCGGATCCAGGACCTGTTCCTGGGCGGCGACCGGGCCGGGGCGTGCGCGGCCGTCCCCGACGAGCTGGTCGACGACCTGGCTCTGGTGGGCCCGCCGGCGCGGATCGCCGACCAGCTCGCCGCCTGGCGGGAGGGCCCGCTGAGCACCGTGATCGTCGAGCCGACCGACCACACCATGCTGGAGGCCATCGCCGGCATCTGGTGAGACCGCCAGCGGCCGGCCGGACGGCCGAGACCGCCGGCATCCGGTGGCGCCGCCGGCTGGTGGTGAGGCAACGTGACGGTGGGAGCGGGTCCGAAGTCGACGTGGAAAGTGGGAGTACGGCCTTGGCACAGGGTGCGCAAGCAGGGACGACAGCCGCGCAGCTGCTGCGGGCACGGGCCGGGGACGACGGCCCCGGCCTGATCATCGGCGAGGACCGGTGGAGCTACCGCGAGCTGGTCGCCCAGGCCGCCCGCCGGGCGAACCACTTCGCGTCGATACGTGATCCGCAGCGTCCCCCGCACATCGGGGTGCTGCTGGAGAACGTGGCCGACTACGTGTTCTGGCTGGGCGCGGCCGCGCTGTCGGGGGCGACCGTGGTCGGCATCAACGCGACCTACCGGGGTGAGCAGCTTGGCCAGCTCGTCCGGCACACCGACTGCCAGCTGCTGGTGACCTCCGCCGGCCTCGCGCCGCTGCTCGAGGGGGTGGATACCGCGGTGGCGCCCGAGCGTGTCCTCGTCGTCGGCACCCCGGGGTACACCGCGCTGCTCGAGGCGGCGCCGGCCACACTGCCGGCCGTCGAGGTCAGCCCCGAGGACCTGTTCCTGCTGATCTTCACGTCTGGTTCGACCGGTCTGCCCAAGGCGGTGCGCTGCACCAACGGCCGCTTCGCCCGCACCGGCGGGCACGTCGCGAAGGTCACCGAGCTGCAGCGCGGCCGGGACCTGGTCTACTCACCGCTGCCGTTCTTCCACTCCAGCTCGCTGTTCACGGGCTGGTCCTCGGCGCTGAACGCCGCCGTCCCGATCGCGACGCGGCCGAGGTTCTCCGCCTCGAACACCCTGCCGGACCTGCGCCGCACCGGCGCCACGGTGATGACCTACACCGGCAAGGTGCTCAACTACATCCTCGCCACCCCCGAGCGGCCCGACGACGCGGACAGCCCGCTGCGGGTCGCGGTCGGCAACGAGGCGTCACTGCGCGACATCCGCGAGTTCGCCCGCCGCTTCGGCGCCACCGTCCGGGACAGCTACGGTTCCACCGAGGGCATCATCATCATCCGCCGCGACCCGTCGATGCCCGACGGCGCGCTCGGCAAGCCCGATCCGACCGTCCGGGTGCTCGACGCGACCACCGGACAGGAGTGCCCACCGGTGACCTTCGGTCCGGACGGGCGGCCCAGCAACCTGGACGTCGCCGTCGGCGAGATCGTCGAGACCGCGCCGACGGAGGGCTTCGAGGGCTACTACAACAACGCCGAGGCGACCTCGGCCCGCTTCCGGGCCGGCGCCTACTGGTCGGGGGACCTCGCCTACCGTGACGACGACGGCTGGCTGTACTTCGCCGGCCGTTCCAACGAGTGGCTGCGGGTCGACGGGGAGAACTTCGCCGCCGCCCCGGTGGAGGCGATCATCGGACGGTTCGCGGACGTGCGCTCGGTCGCCGTCTACGCCGTGCCCGACGATCCGGTGGGCGACCGGGTCATGGTCGCCCTCGAGCTGCGCGCCGACGCCCGCTTCGACGCCGCCGCGTTCGACGCGTTCCTCGCCGAGCAGCCCGACCTGGGCCCCAAGTGGCTGCCGTCGTTCGTCCGGGTCACGGCGGAACTGCCGAAGCTCGCCAGCATGAAGATCGACAAGATGCGGCTGCGGCGGGAGGCCTGGCAGGTCGACGGGGTGGTGTGGCGCCCGGAGCGGGGCGCCGCGCTGCGCCCGCTCGGATCCGCCGAGCGGGCCCGCCTTGACGCCCTGCTCACCTGACGGGCTGCCGGGTGCCGTCGGCTTCTACTGGCTTCCGGCAGATGGTTGCCAGCACACTGAAATCCGACAGTCTCGACAGCCCGCCGACGTCGTCCCGGCCGTCGGCCCAGATGGGAGGCACCCCGTGACGACAGAAGAGCGCACCACGAAGATGGTCTTCTTCACCGCGGCGGACGCACCGGAGCTGATGGCGGACGGGATCATGTCGCCGCCGTTGATTGCCCCGGAGGTCCGCGCGGCGGTGGACATCCCGGCCTGGGCAAACGGGCAGCACTCCACCGTGCTGTTCCGGGGCGAGGGTCCGGACGGGTTCAGCCTGGTCTACGCGTGGTTCGGCGCCGGGCACAGCTGCCCCGGCACAGCCATTCCGCCGACTGCCTTTACTACGTGCTGTCCGGCGAGATCCACATGGGTACCCGGGTACTGGGCAAGGGCGACGGCTTCTTCATCGTGGCCGGCGCACCCTACGCCTACACCGCCGGCCCGGACGGCGTCGAGGTGCTCGAGTTCCGGTCCGCGACCGCGTTCGACATGAAGATCACCGATCAGACCCCGGAGCGCTGGCGGCCGATCATGGAGTCGGCGATCGCGAACCAGGAGATCTGGGCCGCGACCCGGCCCGCCGTGGTCTGAGCTGGCACGAACGCCGCCTGGAAGACAAACGCCGCCTGGAAGACAGAGGAGATCAGATGAGTTCCGCGGGGCTGCCCGGTCCGGTCGGACTGTGGGGTGGGTTCCTCGACCGCCTGCCGGCCGCGCAGGCGGTCGAGGCCGCGCGGGAGGTCGAGGCCGCCGGAGTGGCGAGCCTCTGGCTGCCCGAGCACAGCGGCGTCGACCCGTTCGTCCGTGCCGCGCTGTACCTGTCGGCGACCACCCACCTCACGGTCGCACTCGGTGTCGCGACGATCTACGCTCGTGACCCCGAGGCGATGGTGGCCGCCTCGAGCACCCTCGAGGAGGCGTTCCCCGGCCGGTTCATCCTCGGCCTCGGGGTGAGCCACCGCAGCATGGTCGAAGCCCGCGGCCACACGTTCGGCCCCCCGCTGGCCACCATGCGGGCGTATCTCGCCGCGATGGACGCCGCGGCCGGGCAGCGTCGGCGCCCGCTGACGGTGCTCGGCGCTCTGGGGCCGAAGATGATGACACTCGCCGGTACGGCTGCCGGCGGCGCGCACACCTACTTCGCCCCGGTCCCGCACACCGCCGCCATCCGCGCGGCGCTGGGACCCGGCCGTTTCCTTGCTCCCGCCCAGATGGTGGCGCTGACCGACGACAGCGGCGCGGTCGACGGCGACGCCGTCCGCCAGTACCTGCGCTTCTGCCTCGGCCTGCCCAACTACACCGCCAACCTGGCACGCTACGGCTTCACTGACGAGGACTTCGCCACGGTCAGCGCCCCGCTCGTGGACGCCCTCGTCGTCGCGGACGACCCGGACCTGCTCGGCGAGCGGGTCAACGCACATCTGGCGGCCGGCGCCGACCAGGTCGTCCTGCAGTTCGTCCCGCCGCCGCACGCCGACGTCATCCGCAGTCGCCTGGTCGCGCGCGAGCTGGCCACCGTCACCCGCGGCTGACCGCGGCGCGGACCGCTCCCTGGACTTCGATCCGTCCGGTGACCAGGGAGCGCAGGCCTGTCGCGACCGTGGCATCCCGCTGCAGCCACGCGGCCGGGAGGATTTCGCCCGGTTCTTCACCGGGCTGGAGCTCATCGACCCCGGCATCATTGCGCTGCACCGCTGGCGTGCCGACGGCGACCG
Organism: Frankia sp. R82; assembly: GCF_023716925.1. GTDB lineage: Bacteria > Actinomycetota > Actinomycetes > Frankiales > Frankiaceae > Frankia. Next base: position 8,390 of record NZ_JAMQQG010000055.1, on the reverse strand, counting down.
ACGCGACGCGACCGACGCCGAGGTCAGCATGTACGGGGCCGTGGGTCGTAAGTCCTAGGTCCTGGCCGGGGTCGCAGCGACATCGGCCCGTGGTCCGTTTCCGCCGACCTCCGTCGACGCGGGCCTGCCGCGGGGCGGGGAACCGGGTGGGCTAGCGGGGGAGTCCGAGGCCGCGCTCGGCGATGGTGTTGCGCTGGATCTCGTCGGTGCCGCCGCCGAGGCGCAGGCCGGGGGCGAACAGCAGACGCTCGATCCAGGGCGCGGACTCGGGGTCGTCGGCCACGGTGCCGGCAAGACCCAGCACCGTCATCGCCGCCTCGGAACTGAGCCGGGCATGCTCGGAGTAGAGCAACTTCGTGACGGAGCCCGCCGCGGCGACGCGATGACCGGCAGCGATCCGGAAACGGGTGAGGTCCAGGGTGCGCTCGCGGATGACGGCGGCGGCGACGATCTCGCGTACGCCCTCGTCATCCTGCAGGCCGAGCCGGCGCACCAGGCCGATGAGCTGGGTGGACGAGCGAGCGCCGGTGCCGCCACCGATCGCGGCGCGCTCGCTGGCGAGCATGGTGCGCAGCACCGCCCAGCCGTCGCCGAGGCCACCGATGAGGCCGATCTCGGGGATGAACGCGCCGTCGATGAAGACCTCGTTGAAGTGGTATCCACCGGACATCTGCCGCAGGGGGCGGATGTCGATGCCTGGCTGCGTCATCTGCAGCGCGAAGCAGGACAGCCCCTTGCGGCCCTCCTCGCGGGTGCCGGTGCGTGCGATGAGCAGCGCGTACTCGGCGCCGCCGGCGTGCGAGGTCCACACCTTCTGACCGCTCACGGACCAGCCGCCGTCGACCGGGGTGGCCTTGGTCTGGACGTTCGCGAGGTCGGAACCGGCGCCGGGTTCGGACAGCAGCTGACACCAGGTCTGCTCGCCGCGCACGATCGGCGGCAGGTAGTGGGCGCGCTGCTCGGCGGTGCCGTGCCCGAACAGCACGGCCGGGGTCATCTCGAGGCCGACGGCGAACATCTTCGTCGACACGCCCCAGCGGGACTGTTCGGCGAGGACGACCTCGTCCTGCCACTCGGGCGCACCGTTGCCACCGCACTCGACCGGCCAGGAGGGTGCGGCGAAGCCGGCCTCGTACAGCTTGCGCTGCCAGTTCCGGGTGACCTCGACGGCGTGTTCCTCGCGCTCGTTGAACTCCTCGACGGTCTGGCCGGACACGACGTGGACGGCGGAGAAGTCCTCGGCCGAGCCGCGGCGGGGCGCGTTGGCCTCGAACCAGGCCCGCACCCGCGCGGTGAACGTGGCGCGGTCCTCGAAGTCCTCGGAGCCCGCTTCGGAGCCCGCGGCGGACGAGATCGACATCAGGTCTGTGCCTCCACCCGCCGTACTGGCGGTCAGGTAACGGTCAGTCGGTCGAAGCGGCCAGGACCAGGCCGGCGAGGCGCTGGCGATGCTGCGCGGGGGTGCCGAACAACAGCCGTGAGCTGTGCGCCCGCTTGAAGTACAGGTGCGCCGGATGCTCCCAGGTGAACCCGATCCCGCCATGCACCTGGATGTTCTCCCGGGCTGTGGTGACGAAGGCGTCACCACAGCAGCCGCCGACGAGACTCGCCGCCTCGGGCAGCTCGTCCGGGCTCTCGGCGGCGACCCACAGCGCGTGGTACGCGGCCGAGCGGGCGGACTCGACGATGATGTGCAGGTCCGCGAGCTTGTGCTTGATGGCCTGGAACGCGCCGATCGGCCGGCCGAACTGGACGCGGATCTTCGCGTACTCGACCGCCTGCTCGAGCACGTGGGCCGCCCCGCCGACCTGCTCGGCGCCGAGGGCGACGGTTGCCAGGTCGAACACCCCGGCCAGCACCGCGCGGGCCTGGCCCTCCTCGCCGACCAGCCGGGCCCCCACCGCGTCGAGGACGATGGTGGCCTGCCGGCGGGTCTGGTCGACGGTCTGCTGTGGCGTGCGGGTCACCCCGGGTGCGGCCCCGTCCACGGCGAACACCGACAGGCCCGCCCCGGTCCGGGCGAGGACGAGCAACAGGTCGGCGGTGTGGCCGTCGAGGACGTACGATGCGGCGCCGGTCAGTGTCCAGCCCTGCGCGTTGCGGGCGGCGGTGACCTGCACGGCGTCCGCGTCGGTGGCGAGGCGCGCCGACGGGGGGGCGAAGGCGAGCGTGGCGGTCGTCGTGCCGGCCGCGATGGCGGGCAGGTAGTCGGCGTTCGCCGCCTTGTCGCCGAGGGCGAGCAGAGTCGACGCGGCAAGGACCACGCTGGACAGCAGCGGGGCGCCGAACAACGTGCGCCCGGCCTCCTCCAGCACGATGCCGAGCTCGACGAACCCGTAGCCCGCGCCGCCGTACTCCTCGGGGATCGCCAGGCCGGCGAGGCCGAGCTCTCCGGCGAAACGCAGCCAGACGTCGGTGTCGTAGCCCTGGGGGGTCTCCGTCAGCCGCCGGACCTCGGTCTCGGGTGAGGTCTCGTCGAGGAAGTCGTGCACCATGCGGCGCAGTTCGTTCTGCTCATCGGTGAAAGCGAGGTTCACGAGACCTTCCTCATCAGCAGCTGCTCCGTCCGCAGTGGACTCGTCCGCAGTGGACTCGTCCGTAGTGGACTCATCCGGAAAGGCCGAGGATGCGGGCGGCGTTCTCGCGCAGGAACTTCGGCCAGACACTTTCCCTGAGCGGCAGGTCCGCAAGCTCGCGGATGATGCGGTCGAGGGTAAGTCCCATGGGGAAGTAACCGGCGTAGAGGATCTTGTCGGCGCCGCGGGTGTTGGCGTAGTCCAGGATTGCCTTCGGGTAGTACTTCGGAGCGAAGGCGCTGGTCGAGTAATAGAGGTTCGGCCATTTGATCATCAGCTTGACCGCGAGCTCGGTCCACGGTTCCGCACCGTGGCGCATCACGAAGACGAGTTCGGGGAAGTCGTACATCACCTGGTCGATGAGCTCGACGTGCTGCACCCTCGACGGCACCCGCGGCCCCGCGATCCCCACGGTGACGAACACCGGGATACCGAGCTCCACGCACTTGGCATAGAGCGGATACATCAGCGGTGCGTCGATGGCGACCTGCGGAACCCACTGGTGCGGGGCGATGTTCACCCCGCGGACGCCGAACTGCTCGTGCGCCCGCACGAGTGCCCGGACGCCCTCCATGCCCCGGTTCGGGTCGCAGGTGATCGAACCGACGAACCGGTCGGGGTGCTTGGCCAGCGCCCGCTCGGCGACCTCGGGGTTCGCGGTCAGGCTGATCAGTCCGACCTCGACGCCGTGCCGGTCCATCTCGTCGAGCAGAAACGCAATGGGGTCGACGTCCTGGCTGTGCGCGTCCGGAACGTCATGAAACATGTACGACGCCGGCATTACGAACTCTTCCCGGGACTCCCGGTCGCGGGTCGCCGCTCGGATCGACCGGTACAGCGAGTCCGGATCCTGCGGAATCCCCACCAGGGTGTCGATGATACCGAGATCCGCTGGCCAGGGCCGCCCGCCGCCGGCGGGGGGTGAGAACGTGGAAGCCACCTAGCTGCCCTTCGTGCGTCGCTGCTGGTCCGGCCGTGTGGCCACAGTAGCCTGGATTTAACCTCGATGTCGACATCAACATTGACATGCGCTAGCCTGACGCCCGTCCCCGCACCACGCAGGATGCTCACCGTGCCGGCTTCACGCTGTGCCGGTTGCACGGTGCGCCGGTCGTTGCACGGTGCGCCGGTCGTGCACGGTGCGCCGGTCGTGCACGATGCGCCGGTCGTGCGCGGTGCCAGCTGTACGCAGCGAGGGGAGCGGAGCCGGCGTGGCCGGCCAATGCACTGCGTAACCGGTCGGCGCCTGCGCGGCAGGTCGCGGATAACGACGCGTGGAGGCAGCATGTATCCCGGGAGTATCGCCGCGCTGACACCGGACAAGCCAGCGATCGTGATGGCCCGTTCCCGAGCGGTCGTCACGTACCAGGAACTGGAGCTTCGCTCCCGGCAGCTGGCCAGGCTGCTGCACGAGCGCGGCCTGCGCCGGGGAGACGCCGTCGCCCTGCTGGCGGAGAACCACGTCCGCTTCCTCGAGGTGCTGTGGGCCGCGATGCGCTCCGGTCTGTACCTGACGGCGATCAATCGCTACGGCACCCCGCCGGAGGTCGCCCACATCCTGGTCGACTCGGACGCCCGTGCGCTCGTCACCACGTCGTCGCTGGTCGAGGTCGCGGCCGAGGCGGTTGCGGGCTCGCCCGGCTGCGCGACCCGTCTGGTCCTCGCCGGGCCGACCGACCCGGCGCACCCCGACACTCCCGGCGAGGCGTGGCCCGCGGGATTCGAGTCGTACGAACCTGCGATCGCGGCGTACCCGGCGCAGCCGCTGGCCCACCAGCCGCGCGGGGACATCCTGCTCTACTCGTCCGGGACGACCGGGCGGCCGAAGGGCATCAAAAGGCCGCTGGTCGACGCCGAGATCGACGCACCCGGCGACTCGCCGGGCGCCACCCTGTGCCGCACCGTCGGCGCCATGGACGAGAACTCCGTCTACCTGTGCCCGGCCCCGCTCTACCACGCGGCCCCGCTCGGCTGGGTCCGCGGTGTGCACGAGATCGGCGCCACCGTCGTGGTCATGGAGAAGTTCGACGCCCGGGAGGTGCTCGAGCTGATCGAGCGCGAGCGGGTCACCCATCTGCAGGCCGTGCCGACCATGCTCATCCGGCTGCTGAAGTTGCCGGCGGAGGTCCGGGGCGCCTACGACCTGTCGTCCCTGCAGCGGATCATCCATGCGGGCGCCCCGTGCCCGGTCGCGGTGAAGCGGGACATCATCGACTGGTTCGGACCGATCGTCACCGAGTACTACTCGGGTACCGAGGGCATCGGCATGACCCGGATCGACTCGGCCGAGTGGCTGGCCCACCCCGGCTCGGTCGGTCGGGCCGTCGTCGGCACGATCCGGGTCTGTGGCCCGGACGGCGCGCCGCTGCCCGCCGGGCGCACGGGCTCGATCTACTTCGAGCGCGACACCTCCGTGTTCGAGTACCACAACGATCCGGACCAGACCCGCGACGCCCGTCATCCCGACCACGACACCTGGCTGTCCCTCGGCGACCTGGGGTATCTCGACGAGGATGGCTACCTCTACCTCACCGACCGCGCCGCGTTCACGATCATCTCCGGTGGGGTGAACATCTACCCGGCCGAGATCGAGGGCTGCCTGATCACCCATCCGGATGTGGCGGACGTGGCGGTGTTCGGCCTGCCCGACCCGGAGATGGGCGAGTTCGTACAGGCCGTCGTCCAACTGACGGAGCAGGCCCAGCCGTCCGCGGAGCTGGCCGAACAGCTGCGGGCGTACGTGCGGCGCCACCTGTCCGGGCCGAAGGTGCCGCGGGTGGTCGACTTCCGCGACCAGCTTCCGCGGTTGCCCACCGGCAAGCTCTACAAGGTCCCGCTCCGGCAGGAGTACCTCGACCGCCTGGCGGCGCATGCGGCGCCGCTGGGCACGGCAGGAGACGCCCAGTGACCACACCTGCGGGGCACCAGCTCAACGAGCTGGGCTTCTACGCGCTGGCCGGACACAGCGACAGCCCGCGCGATCTGGTCGACGAGGTGCGCGCGGCCGAACGGATCGGGCTCGGCGCCACGTTCATCTCCGAACGGTTCAACACCAAGGAGGCGGCCACCCTCTCCGGCGCGGCCGGCGCGGTGAGCGAGTCCATCGGCATCGCGACCGCGGCGACGAACCACAACACCCGCCACCCGATCGTGACCGCAACGGTGGCCACCACGATGCACCGGCTCACCGGCGGGCGGTTCGCGCTCGGCCTCGGCCGCGGCTTCGACGCGATGTTCCGCGCCTTCGGCCTCAACCCGGTCACCTCCGCGCAGCTCGAGGACGTCGCCGGGCTGCTGCGCCGGCTCTGGCGGGGCGAGACGGTGGTGCGCCATGACGGCCCCGCCGGCAGCTACCCGTACCTGGCCCAGGACCGTGACTTCGACGAGAACATCCCCCTGCTGCTCGTCGGGCTCGGCGAGAAGACCCTCGAGCTCGCCGGCCGGTGCATGGACGCCGTCGTGCTGCACACCTTCTACTCGGAGGCCGCGGTGCGCCGGGCGCTGGACGCGGTCGCCCGCGGTGCCGAGGCGGCGGGCCGCGACCCGGCCAGCGTGCGGGTGTGGTCGGTGCTCGCCACCATCTCCGACGAGATCCCCGAGGATCTCCGGCTGAAGAAGACCATCGGACGGCTCGCGTCCTACCTGCAGGGCTACGGCGACCTGATGGTCCGGGTCAACGACTGGGACCCGGCGGTGCTCGCCCGGTACCGGGCGGACCCGCTGATCCAGGGGTTCAAGGGTGCGATCGACGCCAAGGCCACCACGGCCGAGCTCGAGCACATCGCCACCCTGATCCCGCCGGAGTGGCTCGCGACCAGTGCCACCGGCTCGCCACGCCAGTGTGCGCAGGCCGTCGTCGGGCAGTTCGACCAGGGGGTGAGCGGCGTGATCCTGCACGGTGCCACGCCCGGTGAGCTCAGCTCGGTGGTGGACGTCTACCGGGAGATCCGGCCGAAGACCGTCCGTGACTTCCCGGCGAACCCGGGTTGGGTGGCATGAGTACCGGCTCGCGGACGGCACCTGTGGACGGCCTCCGGTTCTTCGCCCGGCGGGCGCGGGTCCAGGCGCCGCGGTACTGGCTCGCCGAACTCACCCCCGACTCGACGACCTTCACCCTCGTCCTGTAGAACTCCCACCCCGCCCGGGTCGGCAACCAGCTCGACGGCGCCACCGACGCCCTGCCCGCGGACGAACGGCGGCGCTGCGAACGGGGCCTCGTCGCCGCTTACCACGACCGCCTCGTCGAACACGGCGTCACCGACTATCCGGCCGAGGCCTGCTTCGACCGGCGGGTGGGCAGCCCGCCCGACCGGCTGGCGACTGGCCGACCGGGCGTCAGGCGCGCGGTAGGCCGAGCAGCTGGCGGCCGATGAGGCCCCGCATGATCTCCGACGCACCGCCGGAGATCGTCAGAGCCCGGCCCCAGAGGAAGTTGTGCTGCCAGCGGGCGGCGACGTCGGCGGCGCTGTCATCGATGGACACGGCGGAGTCCATGATCTCCATGGCGAGTTCGGTCAGGGCGACGTTCAGCTCGGTGTAGGCGAGTTTGCCGACCGGGCCGTCGCTGGGATGTTCGGCGTCGACGAGAATCCGCTCGACGGCGTCCCGCACGATGAGGCGGACCTCCTCGACCCGGACGAGGGCCTCGGCAAGCTTCGCCTGGACGTCCTCGTGGGCGAGGGCGACGGTGGCGTCGCCGAAGCGGGCCGCGCGAGCGATCGCGACCAGGTCGGCGTACATCCGCTCGAGCTGCACCGCGTGGGCGCCGACGAACGCCCGCTCGGACGCGAGGCCCGAGGTGACGACCTGCCAGCCGCCGCCCACCGCCCCGAGCACGTGTTCGGGGCCGACCCGCACGTCGTCGAGGAAGACCTCGCAGAACTCGGCATGGCCGGTCATCTCCCGGATGGGGCGGATGTCCAGGCCAGGCAGGGTCATCGGGATGACGAACGCGGTGATGCCGGCGTGCCGGGCGATGTCGGGGTCGGTGCGGGCGAGCAGGGTGCCCATGTCGGCCCACTGCGCGTCGGTGCTCCAGACCTTCTGCCCCGAGACGAGCCAGCCGTGACCGTCGGGCGCGGGCCGGGCACGGGTGCGCAGGGCGGCGAGGTCGCTGCCGGCCTCGGGCTCGCTGAACAGCTGGCACCAGATGTGCTCGCCGCTGCGGATCTTCGGGAGCAGCTCGCGTCGCTGCACCTCGCTGCCGAACGCGAGCAGCGAGTGCGCGGCGAGCATCACCTGATCGAGGGGACGGTAGGCGTTCCCGCGGATCAGCTCCTCCATCAGGACCAGGTCGTGGCCGGGTAGGTGCCCCGCCCGGCCGCCCCACCGCACCGGCCAGCCGGCCCCGAGATGGCCGGCGGCATACAGGGCGGCGAGCCAGGCCCGGATCTGCCTCTCGTGCTCGGCGTCGCGGGGGACCCGCACCCCCTCGGCCGACATCGGCACACCGTGCTCGGCGATGAACGCGCGGACCTCGCGACGGTAGGCGTCGAGGTCACCGCGAGCATCGAAGGCGTCATGGTGGCCGTGGCCGTGGCCGTCGATGTCAGTCGGCATCGGCCCATCCTTCGCTGTGGACGAGCGAGCGCAGCGCCGCTCGCGGGTTCGCGGCCAGCCGGGCGTTCTGCCGGACCCGACGCTCGTGGAAGTGCAGCCCGTACTCCCAGGTGAAGCCGATGCCCCCGGTGAGCTGGACAAGGTCGTGCAGCAGGTGCGGCGCACCGGAGCTGACCGACGCCCCGGCCAGCGACACCCAGCGACGGCGCTCGTCGGCGCCGGCGGCCCCGTCCGCCGCGGCCGCCCCGCTCGCCC